>PKTA01000188.1 GCA_002869365.1 Marinilabiliales bacterium
ATTCTCGTAAACGAGTTCTTCTTTATGAAGTTCAGGTTCTACATCGTCGCCCTTATACTCCCAGGCAGAAACATAAGTAAAGTTTTTATCATCTCTTAATGCTTCACCTTCGGGTGTTTGATATTCTTCTCTGAAATGTCCACCGGAGGATTCGTTCCTGGCGAGTGCATCTCTTGCCATCAACTCTCCTAATTCGAAGAAGTCGGCAACTCTGAGCGCTTTTTCAAGTTCCACATTCATCCCGGTTTTATCTCCTGGAACTTTAACTCTTTGCCAAAACTCTTTGCGCAATTCAGCAATTTCTTTAATGGCCTTTTCAAGTCCTTCTTTATTACGTGCCATACCTACGTTATCCCACATAATCAAGCCCAAACGTTTGTGGAAAGAGTCGACAGTTTCATCACCTTTAACGGCAAGTAATTTGTCTATTCTATCCTGAACATCTTTCTCTGCCTGTTCAAATTCTTTTGAACCTACATCGAAACGGGGAACAGTAATCTGGTCAGCCAGATAATTTTGCATTGTATATGGAAGTACAAAATAACCATCAGACAAACCTTGCATAAGTGCAGAAGCCCCAAGACGGTTTGCACCGTGATCGGAGAAGTTTGCCTCTCCACCAACAAACAATCCGGGTATTGACGATTGTAATTCATAATCTACCCAAAGACCTCCCATAGTGTAATGGATGGCCGGATAAATCATCATTGGTGTTTCGTAAGGGTTCTCATCAACTATCTTCTCATACATTTGGAAGAGGTTACCATATCTGGCTTCTATTACATTTTTACCAAGACGGCCAATTGCTTCTTTAAAATCCAGATAAACAGCGAGTCCTGTATTTCCAACGCCATAACCTGCATCACACCTTTCTTTTGCTGCTCTGGAAGCCACATCACGAGGAACCAGATTACCGAAAGCAGGATATCTTCTCTCAAGATAATAATCTCTGTCTTCTTCGGCAATAGCAGTTGGTTTTAACTCACCTTTTTGAATTTTTTCAGCATCTTCCTTTTTCTTAGGAACCCATATTCTACCATCATTACGTAAACTTTCACTCATAAGAGTAAGTTTACTTTGGAAATCACCGTGAACCGGGATACATGTTGGGTGAATTTGAACGAAACAAGGATTACCGAAATATGCACCTTTTTTATATGATCTCCAGGCCGCACTACCATTTGATGTCATTGCATTTGTAGAAAGGAAAAATGCATTTCCATAACCTCCACTGGCAACTAAAACTGCATGTGCACTATGACGCTCAAGTTCTCCTGTCACAAGATTTCTAACAATAATACCACGGGCTTTGCCATCTATTTTTACAAGATCCAGCATTTCTCTTCTTGTGAAAAGTTCTACCGATCCTTTATTAATTTCTTTACTTAATGAACTATAGGCTCCCAAAAGAAGTTGTTGTCCGGTTTGTCCGCGGGCGTAAAACGTTCTCGAAACAAGAGCGCCTCCAAAGGAACGATTGTCGAGCAAACCACCATATTCGCGGGCAAAGGGAACTCCCTGAGCAACACATTGATCGATAATACTGTTACTTACTTCCGCCAAACGATAAACATTGGCCTCACGGGCACGGTAATCACCTCCTTTTACAGTATCGTAAAATAAGCGGTATACACTATCACCATCGTTAGGATAGTTTTTCGCAGCATTTATACCACCCTGTGCAGCAATACTATGTGCACGTCGTGGGCTATCTTGTATACAGAATACCTTCACATTAAACCCAAGTTCTCCCAAACTTGCTGCTGCTGCACCACCTGCTAATCCGGTACCCACAACAATAATGTCTATCTTTCTTTTATTTGCCGGGTTTACAAGGTTTTGATGTGCTTTATAATTTGTCCACTTCTCGGCTATTGGGCCTTCGGGAATTTTCGAATCTATCTTAGTCATATCTGTTTCTTATTTAGTAAAGTAAATAACTAAAGGAATTAAAACGTAACCTAAGGTGATTACGATAGCAAATAAACGTCCAATTGCTGTAATGAATGGAGTGTATTTAGGATGATTTAAACCCAGCGACTTGAATGCTGATTGTATTCCATGATCGAGGTGAAACCCTAAGAATAAAAGTGCCACAACATAAAAAGCAACATAAGCCGGAATAACAAATAGGTCTTGTACAAGACTACCCATATCTTCCATCTTAACGCCATCTACATTTACTTCGCCCATCTCCCCTATTACTCCTTTGGCAACAAGAAAGAAATTAATAAAGTGAATGATTAAGAACACAAAAATAACGACCGCAGTGTGGATCATATATTTCGAAAAGTATGACTTCTCTGATGAGGCCTTAACCTTATAAGAGTTTGGTCGTGCAATCCAGTTTTGGATCTGCAGGGTAATTCCAAGAATTATGTGGATAATAAATCCTGCAAATAGTACCCATTGGAATATCTGAATAACGGGGTTGGTACCCATAAAATGCGCCAACTCGTTAAACAAAGTAAAGTCGGATGACGTTATCAATGTAAGGTTGATGCTCAAATGCACCAACATAAAGACAAACAGGAATAAACCCATCAACGACATCCAGATTTTTTTTGCCACGGATGACAGCGAAAGTAAATTACTCATAATTAAACATTTACTTGATAAAAAATTGTTAATTTTTAGTTTTTAATATGCCCTACAAATGTCTGAAACTATTTGTTCAATTGCAAATTAAAACACCAAAATTATTAACCACAAACGTTTTAAATTGTTAGTTAATAACAACAATTTTTATGAAAAAATTCACAAGTTGTTTATTTCCTGATAATTAAATAACAATTACTCAAATAAGGCATTTTTTAATTGATTGATATTTATTTTGATTAAAAATAAGGTAGGTTCAGGCATGGGAAACAAAATTAATTTTTGATAAAATTTAGAAATCCCTAATTCATATATTTGTAAATAAATTAAAATATTATGAGATACTTACCCATTGATAAACAACTCTTCGTTGATAACCGTAAAAATTTCAGCAAACAAATTAAAGAAAACTCGATGGCAATATTTTTTTCTGCCGATCAATCGCCAAGAAATGGTGATCAATTTCATGCTTTCCGCCAGCAAAGTGATTTATTTTATTTGTGTGGTATCGACCAGGAAAAAAGTATTTTAATAATTGCTCCCGACCATCCGAATAAAACATTGAGGGAATGCTTATTTTTATTAAAAACCAATGAAATAATTGCAAAATGGGAAGGTCATAAATATACCAAAGAAGAGGCAAAATCCTGTTCCGGTATTGAAAGTATTTTCTGGCTTGAAGATCTTGATTTCAATATGAATGAAATCATGTCAGAAGTTGATAATGTATATTTAAACCGTAATGAATATCCCAAATTTTTCCCTGAAGTGGAGGAGAAAAATCATAGAGAAGGAGACGCAATAAAGAGTAAATTTCCATTGCACAATTATTTTAGGAGTGCTCCTATTATGGCGCAATTAAGAGGAGTTAAATCAGACATAGAGAAGAAACTTATAGAAAAGGCATGTAATATTACAGATGTTGCTTTTCGTAAAGTTCTTGAAACTACTAAACCCGGAATGTATGAATTTGATATACAAGCCGAAGTTGACTATGTTTTTACAAAAAACAGAGCCAATGGACATGGTTATGCACCTATCATAGCTTCAGGAAAAAACGCATGTGTTTTGCATTATATAGAAAATAATGACGAATTCAAGGATGGCGATTTATTATTAATGGACTTCGGCGCTGAATATGCAAACTATACGGCTGATATGAGCCGAACCATCCCCGTAAACGGGAAATTTACAAAAAGACAAAAACAATGCTATAATGCTGTTTTAGATGTGTTTAAAGAACTTAAAAAACTTTATGTAAAAGGAAATTCCAGTACACTTATCAACGAAAAGGCCAATGAGTTAATGGGAAAAGAGATGGTAAAACTGGGGCTCTTTACAGAAAAAGACATTGAGAAGCAGGATAAAGAAAATCCACTATACAAAAAGTATTTCATGCATGGAGTTTGTCATCCAATTGGCCTTGATGTGCACGACATAGGATCGAAACACCGCACTTTTGAGCCTGGTATGATTTTAACTCTGGAACCTGGTATTTACATAGAAGAAGAGAATATTGGAATCAGAATTGAAAATGACATCCTCATAACAGAAGGTGCTCCAGTGGATATGATGAAGAATATACCTATTGAGGTAGAAGAGATAGAGAGTTTGATGAATAAAGGCAAATAAAATTATTACTTAAACAGAGTTCTTATGTCATCCAGATATTTGTTTTCTCAAATGAATTACATTTATTTATAAATATTAAAATTCTTATTCATGCTCTTTTTTCTTAATTTTACACTTTTAAAAAATAAATAACAAAAGATATTATGTTCAATAGAGAAGTTTATATAAACAGAAGAAAACAATTAAAAAAAGAGATTAAATCAGGCATTGCCTTATTTTTAGGTAATGTTGATGCTGCATTTAATTATCCTGCTAACCAATATCATTTCCGTCAGGATAGCCATTTTCTTTACTTTTTCGGTTTAAATAATCCGGGATTCGCAGGGGTTATAGATTTTGATAACGATACAGATTATATTTTTGGAAATGACTTCGACATAGATGATATTATCTGGATGGGAGTTCAGCCAAAAGTTAGTGATTTAGCTGCAAAAGCAGGAGTTGAAAATACTGCACCTTATAATGAGTTGGCGAAAATTGTTGCCAAAGCAAAATATGAAGGCAAAAAGGTTCATTATCTACCACCTTACAGAGGAGAAACAACCATTGAAATATCTAATTTATTAGGTATAGCCAATGCAGATGTTAAACCCGGAGTTTCTGTAGAACTTATTAAAGCAGTTGTAAAACTTAAAGAAATTAAAGATGAGAATGAAATTGCTGAAATTGAAAAGGCAGTCGACATAGCTTATGAAATGCATACCACTTCCATGAAAATGGCCATGCCAGGAACTATTGAACAGGAAATTGCGGGAACTATTGAAGGAATTTCTTTGGCAAAAGGCGGCCCGGTTTCATTTCCTATTATTTTAAGTCAGGATGGACAAACATTGCATAATCATAATCACGACAATGTTTTAGAACTTGGCAGGATGATGGTTACCGATGGAGGAGCAGAAACTCATGAGACTTATGCAAGTGATATTACCAGAACAGTTCCTGTAGGAGGAAAATTTAACAAACGTCAGGCAGAAATTTATCAGATAGTTTTGGATGCTAATATGGCTGCCATTGAGGCTATTAAGCCGGGAGTTAAGTACCGGGACATTCATTTTCTTGCTGCTAAAGTTATTATAGAAGGCTTAAAAAAGGCTGGTATAATGAAAGGCGATGTTGAAGAAGCCTTAAAAGCAGAAGCACACACTTTATTTATGCCTCACGGACTTGGTCATCAAATGGGCATGGACGTGCATGATATGGAAGGCTTAGGAGAAGATTATGTAGGTTATGATGAAGATACTAAACGTGCAACTACATTTGGTACAGCCTACCTTCGTCTGGGTAAAGAATTAAAAACCGGTATGGTTCTAACCGTTGAACCAGGTATTTACTTTATCCCAGACCTCATCGATCAGTTTAAAGCAGAAGGTAAATTTACCGACTTTGTTAACTACGATAAAGTTGAAAGCTATAAAGATTTTGGAGGTATTCGTATAGAAGATGATATTTTGGTTACCGAATCAGGATACAGAGTTCTTGGAAAACCTATTCCAAAGACTATTGCTGAGGTTGAAGCCACTATGGCGGAAGGCAAATAATAAAAAATTAAAATGCAAAAGCCCCATTTAACTTATAATGAGTTAAATGGGGCTTTTTGTTTGGTTAAGAATTTTAATCCTTAAAGATCATTCCTCCAGTTCTTCTTTATTCAGATTATAGATTTTTTTGCCAACATAAATACCAGCCAAACCTAATAAAATGAATGTTCCTCCACCAATGGGAGCACCTCCACCAATTGGATCACCTCCTCCTGATGAAGGATCACCTCCTGGATCAGAAGGACCCATAGACTGGCCAAATGAAACAAGTGTAAAACAGACAAATAGAACGATTAATATATTTTTTATTTTTTTCATGACTACAATTTTTAAGGCTATTGAACAAAAACTTTTTTAACAACAATGCTACTCTCTCTAACAACCTTTACAATTAGGTATGAGTTGCTAACATTTACTGGTATTTTTACCATGAGCGAATTATCAGTTTTCCTGAAGTCTAATCGCCTTCCATATATGTCAAATATCTGAATTTTAGCATTTAATAGACTTTTATCGCCAACTGCCTTAATATAAACATCCTTGTTCCAGGAATAGATAATTAAATCAGAACTCAATTCTGTATCTTCTATACCTAGTATTTTAGGATTGAAATGAATTAAGAAACGATCAGGATTATCATTTAAGAGTGCATTGAATGAGTATTCTGGAGCAGAATTCATATCTTGAATATTATTAAGATTTAAGTCTTCTAATAAAATATCAAACTCATCAAGATACTTTTGTTCTTTCAGCAAAATGCTATGTTCACCCGGAACTCTTGCTTCGAAGTTGAACTGAATAACTTTTCCATCATTTCCTATTTCACTTATTGCGGCTATACTCAAATCATAATTATTATTATGAGCGTAAAGTTGTGGTGCATTTCCATCTCCAAATCTTTTTACAGCATCCCATCCTTCTTCATAATCATCAGTAAATTCATCTGAAAAAGTTAACCAAACTTCATCTGTTTGTTCTTCTTTCCCTACCTGGAATACTGCATAAGGTGGCCCCTCATAAGTTTCACCTCCTGGTTTTGAATATGCTGCAGATGATTGAACTCTTGCAAGTTTTGGAATTGTTAGAGAAGGTGATGCTGCCATTGTTCTTACGAAAAAGCCTTGTCCTACCGGAACTATTCCATTAGGCAAACTTCCTAATCCGTTTGAATTACGTGTAATATAATTACTGCCATCTTTCCAAACATAAATAGTACCATCGATATTTGTTTTCGTCCAGCCCCCCTGATCCCAGTCGATAGGACAAGGAAATGGATTAGCAACCAAAT
>PKTA01000122.1 GCA_002869365.1 Marinilabiliales bacterium
ATTCATTTTCTTTCGTAAATCCCTGATTTTAAGAATTTCTGTGTCGTCCTGTCCGAAGGTTTCATTGTCAAAAAATATTCTTGCCAATTGAAAGTCGGAAAATCCTTGCTTTTTTGATTTTAATAATAAGTCACTTTTAAGATCACTAATATTTTTCAGTGAACTCAATTCTTCAAAAGTATCCTGTATATTTTTAAGTTTTTCAAGAAACCATATATCAATTTTTGTTTTATCAAATATTTCCTGTACCGTCCAGCCCTGCCTAAAAGCCTCCGCAATAACAAAAATTCGTTTGTCGGTTGGTTTTGAAAGTTCATTTTCTATGTCCTTAACTTCATATTCCTTATTCCCTAAAAAGCCATGCATGCCCAAACCGATCATTCGCAAACCTTTTTGGATTACTTCTTCGAAACTTCTGCCTATGGCCATTATCTCGCCAACACTTTTCATGCTGGAACCAATCTCACTGGAAACTCCAATAAATTTTTTCAAATCCCAACGTGGAATTTTACAAACCATATAATCCAGTGCCGGTTCGAAGAATGCAGTAGTGGTTTTAGTAACAGAATTTTTTAACTGATGAAGTCCGTAACCCAGGCCAAGTTTTGCTGCTACAAAGGCAAGAGGATAACCCGTGGCTTTACTGGCAAGTGCGCTTGAGCGCGAAAGGCGGGCATTTACCTCAATAACTCTGTAATCCTCCGAATGTGGGTCGAGGGCATATTGAACATTACATTCACCAACAATTCCTATGGACCTTACTATTTCGATGGATAGTCTTCTTAGTTTGTGATATTCCCTGTTTGAAAGAGTTTGTGATGGAGCAATAACAATACTTTCTCCGGTATGTATACCTAGAGGGTCGAAATTTTCCATATTACAAACCGTGATACAATTGTCGAATCTGTCGCGAACAACCTCATATTCAACTTCTTTCCACCCTTTAAGCGATTCTTCTACTAATATTTGTTTAGAATATGAAAATGCCTTAGAGCAGAGTTTTTCCAATTCGTCTTCATTATCACAGAAACCGCTTCCCTGGCCACCCAGGGTAAAAGCAGCCCTTACAATTAATGGAAATCCAATTGTTTTTGCAGCAGTCATGGCATCGTTAACAGAAGTTACTGCAATGGATTTTGGTGTATCTATGTTAATGGAATGTAGTTTTTCGGCAAATCTTTCCCTGTCTTCGGTCTCCATGATGGCACTCACAGGAGTTCCCAGGACTTTTAAATTGTATTTTTCGAATATTCCGTTGCTGAATAATTCCACTCCACAATTCAAGGCTGTTTGACCACCAAAGGCAAGCATTACTCCATCAGGTTTTTCCTTTTGTATGATTTTTTCAACAAAATAAGGCGTAACCGGGAGGAAATAAATTTCGTCGGCAAATTCTTCTGAGGTTTGGACAGTTGCTATGTTGGGATTAATTAAAATTGTTTTTATTCCTTCTTCCTTCAAGGCTTTTAATGCCTGTGAGCCGCTATAATCGAATTCGCCGGCCTCTCCAATTTTTAGAGCCCCTGAGCCCAGAATGAGAACACTTTTTATCTCTTCTCCCAATTTCTCCCCCAAAGGATAAGCAGTTTGTTTTTTGTGATTTCTTTGGGAGAAATCAAAGTTTTTATCGTTTTTAAATTGCTTTACGCTATTAATGAAATCTTCAAATAAAAAAGCAGTATCAGTTGGGCCACTGCTTGCTTCCGGATGGAATTGTGTAGTGAATATTGCCTTTTTCTTATGCTTCAATCCTTCATTACTACCATCATTTAAATTTACAAAAAAGATCTCCCAGTCGCCGGTAATTGATTCATTTTCAACTGCAAATCCATGATTTTGAGAGCTCAGATAAGCATTATTGCTTCCGTATTGCAAAACAGGCTGATTATGACTACGGTGCCCGAATTTAAGTTTGTAAGTTTTCGCTCCTGATGCAAGAGCAATTAATTGATGGCCTAAACAAATGCCAAACATGGGTTTGTCTTCGTTAATGGCTGTCTTTAAATTTTTGATTGTTGGGGAGCACATTGTAGGGTCGCCGGGACCATTTGAAATGAAAAGCCCGTCATATTCCTCCTGGCTAAAATCGTAATCCCACGGCACTCTAACTACGGTTGTATCATATTTAAGAAGATATCTGATAATATTGCTTTTTACACCACAGTCTATCAAGAGTATTTTGTGTTTTCCATTGCCATAAACAATTTTCTCCTTGGTGCTCACCAAATCCACAAGATTCAACTTATTGGGATCCACAAAATCAATATCTTCATCAAACACAATTTTAGCAAGCATGCTTCCCTTTTCACGGATTATTTTCGTCAGCATACGGGTATCGATGCCAAATAGGGCGGGAATATTTTCCGATTTCAGCCAATCAGCCAAACTACCAGAAGCATTCCAATGATGGTGTTTCTCAGAATAATCACTAATAATTAGTGCATTAATATGAATATTGTCGGATTCAAAATTCTTAAGCATTTGGTCTTCCGACTCTTTGCCCGGTACACCATAATTACCAATAGATGGATAAGTAAGTACAAGTATTTGGCCTTTATAAGAAGGATCGCTGAGGCTTTCGGGATAGCCTGTCATTGCAGTATTAAAAACAATCTCTCCGCTGGTTGCGGTTTCGCTTCCAAATGAAAATCCTTCAAACTCCTGACCGTTCTCAAGAATTAATCGTGCTTTTTTGTATTTTATCATTATTAAAAATTAAAAAATGGGCAAAAAAAAGACGGCTAAAAAAGCCGTCAATACTAGAAAATATCTTTAGCCCGGCTGTTTCACCGGATAAATTTTGCTGTGGTATTCTAACAGAACTTAGTTTGTTCATATTAGGATACAAATATAATTACTCCATCAAAATAAAAATGGAACACCAAAATAAATTTGTTAACATTGTATGAACATTAAAAAATTGCAAAAAAAACCCTTCTTACCTAAAGCAAGAAGGGCCTAATAATTTGTGTTTGAACCCAATGTTTACTTATCTAAACCATTTTCTTTAACGAAATCGTTTAGAATACCTTCAAGAGTAGGTTCTCCAATTTCTTGAAGATCGTAATAAACTCTTGTGGCTGGTTTAGTTATTTTAATTATTCTTTGAAGATCAATAGGAGTACCTATAACAACTGAATCACAATCGGTATTATTGATGGTTGTTTCAAGGTCTTTTAACTGCTCGTCACTATAACCCATTGCAGGAAGTAAAACTCCAATATTTGGATAAATTTTGAAAGTTTCTGCCAGTTTGCCAACGGTAAATGGACGAGGGTCAACAAGTTCTGCTGCGCCATATTTCTTGGCTGCTACAGTTCCTGCACCTAATTTCATTTCACCATGTGTTAAAGTTGGACCATCTTCCACAACCAAAACTCTTTTACCTTTAATTATTTCAGGATTATCAACTTTAATAGGAGAAGCTGCATCAACAACAATTGCGTTAGGGGCTACTTTCTCAATATTTTCACGTACTGTTTGAATATCTTCAGGAGCAGCAGTGTCCATTTTATTTATGATAGCAACATCAGCCATACGGAGAGTTACTTCACCTGGATAATATTTTAATTCATGACCCGGACGATGTGGATCAACAACAGTCATATTCAGATCTGGCTTATAAAATGGGAAGTCATTATTTCCACCATCCCATAATACTACATCACATCCGTCAGGATCGTTTTCAGCAGCACGAAGAATAGCTTCGTAATCAACTCCGGCATAAATAACATTACCTCTAACTACGTGAGGCTCATACTCTTCCATTTCTTCAACGGTACATTTGTGTTTTGCTAAATCTTCAACAGTTGCAAAACGTTGTACAGCCTGTTCCACCAAATCGCCATAAGGCATAGGGTGACGAACTGCTACAACTTTCAAACCTTTTGCCATCAAATACTCAATAACCTTACGTGATGTTTGACTTTTACCACATCCGGTTCTTACAGCACCTACTGCAATTAATGGTTTTGTGCTTTTTACCATAGTGTCCGCAGGTCCCAATAAATTAAAGTTAGCACCCGCAGCATTTACAATAGCACTAACGGCCATTACTCTATCGTAAGGAACATCGCTATATGAAAATACACAATCATCAACA
Source organism: Marinilabiliales bacterium (assembly GCA_002869365.1). GTDB lineage: Bacteria > Bacteroidota > Bacteroidia > Bacteroidales > F082 > BM524. The sequence goes on from PKTA01000122.1 coordinate 4,103, forward strand.
TTAAGGTCTTTTATAAGTTTTGGAAGTTCGGCTTCCACATAAATAGGAATTCCGTCAGGATATAAATCACCGGCTAATTCGGTAGGATATTTTCTTCCATCAATGTCAGGAATTTGAGCAGCAGTAAATGCTACAACATTATAATCTTCATTTCCCCGATAATATGTATTGAAGTTATGGAAGTCTCTTCCTGCTGCTCCAATAATAATTACGTTTTTCTTCATTTGTAATAAATATTTATTTAAAAAACTACTTTTATAAAACTCTGCCTCAAAATTAAGATTTTAAGTGAGTCCTTTTACTTAATTATCTTTAATTATAGTAATTTAGAACCGTTCAATAGAAACAAAATTTGGCATTTGCCTTAGGTTTTTGCTCTATGAATTGTTTATTCGGATTATAAAACAATATGCTTAATTTTGCGGCTTGAAATTTCTAGAAAATGATTGAAAATACATTAAGTGATTTATTGAGCGAAAGCGTAAAATCTCTATATAATTCAGAACTTCCTTCAAATTTAGCACAAGTACAGAAAACCCGCTCCGAATTTGAAGGTGATTATACGATAGTAGTTTTTCCACTATTACGTATGTCGAAAAAGAATCCGGAACAAACTGCTAACGAAATTGGGGAATATCTGCAAAATGCATCTGAAATAGTAGATAGTTTTAATGTTGTAAAAGGTTTTTTAAATCTAAGTATATCAGATAGTTATTGGCTTGATTTCTTTGAAAATAATAGAAAAAGCACTTCCTTTGGAAAAGAAAAAACCAAGGACCAACAAGCATTGGTTATAGAATACTCATCACCAAATACCAACAAGCCTTTACACCTTGGACATATCCGAAACAACCTTTTGGGATGGTCGGTAGCAGAGATAAATATGGCTGCTGGCAGAAATGTGAAAAAAGTTAATCTGGTAAACGACAGAGGTATTCACATTTGTAAGTCGATGGTAGCCTGGCAGAAGTGGGGTGGAGGTCAAAAACCTGAAGATAAAGGAACAAAAGGCGATAAATTTGTTGGAGATTATTATGTGAAATTTGATCAGGAGTACAAAAAAGAAATTGCCTCCATGATTGAAAAAGGTGCCGATAAGGCAGATGCTGAAAAAAATGCTCCGGTTCTTATCGAAGCAAAGCAGATGCTTAAAAAGTGGGAAGATGATGATAAAGACGTCAGAGCGCTTTGGCAGGAAATGAATCAGTGGGTTTATAATGGTTTCGATATTAGTTATAAACGCATGGGCATCGACTTCGACAAGGTTTATTATGAATCGGAGACTTACCTTTTGGGGAAGAGTTTGGTTGAAGAAGGATTAAAAAATGGAGTACTTATCAAAAAAGAAGATGGTTCTGTATGGTGCGATCTTACTGATGAAGGTCTTGATGAGAAATTACTGCTCCGTTCCGATGGAACTTCTGTATACATGACTCAGGATTTGGGAACTGCACAATTACGATATGATGATTTCAATCCTTCCGACTTGGTATATGTTGTTGGTAATGAGCAGATATATCATTTTGATGTTTTGAAAAAAGTTCTGAAAAAACTTGGTCGTTCATGGGCCGATGCTATTCATCACCTGAGTTATGGTATGGTGGAATTGCCACATGGTAAAATGAAATCGCGTGAAGGAACTGTTGTGGATGCCGATGACCTAATGGATGCCATGTATGATACTGCCAAAACCACAAGCGAAGAACTAGCAAAATTTGATGATTTCACAGAAGAAGAGTCGGACAAACTTTATAATATTTTGAGTTTGGGCGCTTTAAAGTATTTTATTTTAAAAGTTGACCCTAAGAAAACCATGATGTTTAATCCTGAAGAATCAATCGATTTTACAGGAAATACAGGGCCTTTTATACAATATACTCACGCTCGTATAAAATCGGTTTTGCGTAAAGCCAAGGAAGCCAATATTGATTTTAATCTGAACTTTGATGATCAGGAATTGGAAGCAAAGGAGAAGTCACTTATAAAATTAATTTATGAATATCCTGCTATAATTCAGCAAGCTGCAATAAATTATAGTCCTGCAGTTGTTGCAAACTATGCCTATGAATTAGCCAAAGAGTATAATCAGTTTTATCATGCTTCACCAATGCTTAAGGAAGAAAATGAGAACAAGCGTGCATTACGTTTAGCAATTTCTGAATTTACTGCAAATACAATAAAATCTGCTTTTGCCTTATTAGGAATTGATGTTCCGGACAGGATGTAAGTAAGTGAGACTATTGTTTCAAAAGCGAAGCGCCTTGAAACAATCAAGTCGAACTTATCCCGACACCTGAAAGGTCGTCGGGATTATGATTATCACCACAAAGGAATAAAAGCGAAGCGCCTTGAAACAATCAAGTCGAACTTATCCCGACACCTGAAAGGTCGTCGGGATTATGGTTATCACAACTCACAATCAAAAAGCGAAGCGCATTGAAAATAAGTACTATAATCAACCTTAATTTATTCTTATCCGATCGAAATATTCAAATGTTTGCCTAATCCTAATTCAATTAGTTTATAATAGGTGGAAATTTGAATATCGCTTTGGCCTCTCTCAATTCTGGATATATAACTTTTTTTTGTTCCTGTTCTTTGCGCCAGTTCATCTTGAGTTATCATTGCTTCATTTCTCGCTTCTTTAAGCATAACTCCAAGCCTAAATGCTAAGGAATCAGCATCATACTTATCTCTTGAAACAGTTCCTTTTTCACCGTATTTTTCTTTTAAAATATCTTCAAAATCTCTTATGTTTTTCATTTTATTTTCCTCCATATTTTTCATTTATGTATTCCTTTTTCAGTTTTTCTGCCATTTTTATTTCTTTTCTGGGCGTTTTTTGCGATTTTTTGATAAAACAATTTGTCAAAACGATTAAATCACCCTGGTCGAAAAAGCAAAGTATCCTTATACTTTTGAAAGTCGTAATAATCCTAATTTCA
>PKTA01000103.1 GCA_002869365.1 Marinilabiliales bacterium
ACCCGGTAATTCGAAGTATGTTAGTAGTAGAAGAGAAGAGGATAAAGTTGAAATCCTTTCAGGAGTATTTGAAGGAAAAAGTTTAGGAACTCCCATTGGTTTTTTGGTAAGAAATAAAGATAGTAAATCAGAAGATTACGATCATCTTAAAAATGTCTATCGTCCTTCTCATGCTGATTTAACATGGCAATTAAAATATCATCATCGCGATTATAGGGGAGGAGGGAGATCCTCAGCAAGAGAGACTGTATCAAGGGTTGTTGCGGGTGCAATAGCAAACTTAATTCTTAAGAAACAAAACATTAGTATTTATTCCTATGTTCATTCCATTGGAAGTGTAGAAACAAAACTAAATTATTCGGAATTGGATTTGGAAACAACTGATAGTTCTATACTTTTTTGTCCTGATAAATCTGCTGAAGCAGAAATGATGGAATTGATTGAGCGAACAAAATCGGAAGGAGATAGCCTTGGGGGAGAAATAATTTGCGTGATAAAAAATTGTCCTGCCGGACTCGGAGAGCCTGTTTTTGATAAAATTGAAGCTGATCTGGCCAAAGCTATGCTGAGCATTAATGCAGTAAAAGGTTTTGAAATTGGTTCAGGCTTCAATTCCACGAAAATGAAAGGGAGCAAACATAATGATAGGTTTGTTAACAGGAATGGTAAAGTAGAAACTGAAACTAATTTTTCAGGAGGTGTACAGGGAGGTATTACAAATGGTATGGATATTTATTTTAAAGTCGCCTTTAAACCTGTAGCAACCATAATGAAAGATCAGTTAACCATTGATAATGAAGGTAATGAGATTGTTGTTGCCGGTAAAGGTCGTCATGATGTAACTGTTGTGCCTCGTGCTGTTTCTATTGTAAAAGCCATGGCAGCTATGGTTATTGCCGACATGATTTTACGTAATAAAAATGCCAAAATCTAAAAAAGGAGATTTAAAATCTCACCATTTTTTTCTAATAAGTTCTTCCGGCTTAATTACCAAATTATATAGTTTCTCACCATCAGAATTATAGTAGTTAACAAATATTTGCCTATCTGCTTTACTACCAATAATTTTCAATTCAGTATAATTTCTTTCCATTATTACCGACTCTTTAATACGTAATATATTTTCCTGTTTCAGAGCATTAGTATTAACCCCGCTATTCATAGGAGAAGAGGTTATGTCCCATATTGTTGGTTTACCTTCTTCTTTCAAAACTGAAACTTCTGAGAAGTGCACATCTCCGGTTAGGAAAATTACGTTTTGAATATTGTTATTCTGAATATAGTTGATAATTCTTTTACGTTCACCATCAAAACCAAAATTGGAGTAGGATTCATGTTCCTGTGAAGTAGACAGCAACTGGCCACCCAACACAACAAACTTAATTCTGGCAGTTGACGAAACAAGATTATCAAAAAGCCACTGTAGTTGTTTTTCACCTAGTTGCGTTTTGTTTTCTTCTCTTCTGTAATCTGGCGAACGATACGATCTGTTATCCAATAAAAAGAACTCACAATCAGCATATTCAAATGAAGTTATTGCTCCATTAATATCACCTACACCATATGATGGGTTTGCCCAGAAAAGTTCGAATGCTTCAAGCGTTTGATTTTTATTCCAGAAAGATCTGTCACTGTTGTTGGGGCCAAAATCATGATCGTCGAGTATTGCATAATTGTGCATGCTTGCAATAAGTTTTCTCAATTCAGGAGTTTGACGATCATGAGTATATCGATGTACAATTCCTGTCCATGAATTCCAGTCGGGTTCTCTAAGATATACATTGTCGCCAAGCCAGAGCATAAAATCAGCATTAGTTTTCGACATTGAATTGTAAATCCTATAATCTCCCCCATATGGTTTGCCGGGTCTGTCATACTTTGTTTCATTAAAATAAGCACCACTACCCATTATAAATGAAAATTCTGGTGCATCTCCACGCCATTTCCAAATTTTTTGGGTTTCGAAAGTTGTTTCAAAGGGAAAAACTTCTTTTTTACCGTTTACATATACATCATATTGATATTTATTCCCCGGCTCCAAAGTGTCGGCAATTAAAATGGCTGTAAATGCCTTGTCTTTATTTGTTATTACTTTGTTGGTAAAACGCTCATTATCAGTTCCTTTTTGGTGATATTTTATAAATACTTCAGCAGTGTTTGTGGTTTGCAACCAGATTGCAACTTCTTTCATCTCGCTATATCCCGGCATTGGACCGGAAGATATTAAACTATTTTGAGTAAGGCTTATTTGAGTGAATGCTAATGCAATAATTACAAGAAGAAATTTTACGGCTCTCATTTTATTAAACTTATATTTTATTTTGTTTTAAGCATGTCTTTTACATTTTCAATCTTACCATCAACTTTAGGAAGTTTCAAATTCAAAATTTTTCCTGCAAGGGGATAAATATCAATATTGTTAAATGTGGGCTGGTTGTAACTTATTTTAAAATCAGGTCCTGCAGCATAGAAAATTGCATGCATATCTTTACATGTATTTTTAAATCCGTGTGTTCCGAGGCTTTTTCCATTAAACCATGACCAATAAATGCTCCATCCCGAATCAGATACAATTGTTATGTCATGAGTTCTGATATTTGTACCATAATGTAATTCTTCAGTTACTTCATTATGTTTCCATACTAATAAGTTATTACCGTATTCACTTAATTCTGTATAAACTTTTTCAAGTTTACCCTCTTTAACTTTCAGGTTATAAACCGGATTTCCTCCATCGATAAACTCCAAATCGGCAGTATCGATAATATTATCCAAGAAAATAACTTTATCAGGTGATAATTCAGCCATACCGTGGTCGGAAGTAATAATGAAGTTTATTTCATCGTAATTAGGAAGTTTTCTCATCTGGGTAAAAAAGTCTGCTAAAAAACTATCTAATTCTTCAATAAGATCCAACGTTTCATTACTTTCTGGGCCAAAATTATGGCCGGTTTCATCAGGCTCATGATAATACCCCATTATGAGATGAGGTCTGGTTTCTTCTGGCATTGATAACCAATGGAAAACCGAGTCTATTCTGTCCTGTTTACTAAGTTCCTCATCATATAAACTCCAATGGGATGGTCTTTCATTATTAATATCTGCTGAGGCTCCTACCCAGAATAATGTTGCAGTTTTAATCCCTTGTTCTTCAGCAACATTCCAAATAGGTTTTCCTCCATAAAACTCACCATCAGTAACTGTTTTTGTATCACTAATGGAGTAATTTTTACCCAAATCTGTTGCATGAAATCTATTGAGTACCAAGCCATGATGATCGGGATATAATCCTGTTGCAATGCTATAATGATTTGGGAAAGTTTTTGATGGGAAACAAGGTTTTAAGGATTTTGCTTTTACACCTGCTTTGGCAAGTGAGTCAAGGGTTGGAGTGTTAGCTTTGTCAGGATAATCCCATCTGAAGCCATCAAGGGAAAGTACTACCAGATATGGTTTAATTTCATTTTTATTATGAACAGTATTACAAGATTGAAATATTATACCAACAAAAAGTATACTTAATAAAATATTTTTCACGGAGATATTTTTTATTTTTATTACAAATTTACTAAGAAAACAAAAGCCTTCCTGCAAGTGCAGGAAGGCTTTTGTAATATAATTTTTCTAATAATTTCTAGTTGAAAGAAATTCTGGCACCTACATTGAAGGTTCTTGGTAAACCAAGATAAACTTCAGCTGAGTTAGCAGTATGTGTTAAAGCACCGTCATAACCATAGTATCCATTGTAAGAACTATTGTCAACAGCATCCTGAATATACATCTCGTCAAGTAAGTTGAAAACGTGACCAAATATAGCAACACCTACTCTTCCTTTTAGAGGAAGTTTATAGTTTACGTGCAAGTCCATAACAGTATAGGAAGGAGCCATCCAAACTTCCTGAGTGTCATTTGGATCGTCTACCAATCTCTGTGGGTTAAATGCTGCATAATGCTTAGCATTGTAACGTGCAATGAACTGAAGTGATAGACCATTTATTGGATAAACACTTAATGAAACTCCTAATTGAGTTTGCGGTGCATCACCTACATGAAGTTGATCAAGTTTGGTATCGTTGTATCCGACAACATTATTGTTTCCATCCTTAATTTCAATAGTTGCATCGTTCATATAAGTCCAGTTTGCTACTGATCCAAATACGCCAATACCAAGTTGCTTGATAATTCTGTAATCACCAGTAAACTCAAAACCGATATGTCTTTGGTCAACATTTAGGAATGCTGTGCTATCACCAGTAGTTCCAATACCTCTTGAGAATGCTCTGTTTAACCATGTAGTATAGTAGAAGTTTCCGTCTATTTTTAATTTTCTATCAAGGGAGCGGAAAGCAGCACCAATTTCATAAGAAGTAAATTCTTCGTTTGCAGGGTCTGGTCTTAAACTACCATCTCCGTCATCAATAACCTGGTCAAAAATAGGCACCTTAGTTACAAAACCTGCATTAGCATACACATTGAATGTTTCACTTAGGTTATAGTTAAGTCCACCTTTAACCTGTACTCCACCAATCCAGTTGGCTTCTGTAAATAATGCCTCACCTGTTTTAGCATCTTTTGTAAAGTGGTCGGTATAGGAATATTTAACCATTGAATATCCAAATGTTCCGTAAGCAGACCATACACCATTAGTATATTCTCCCTGAACGAAAGCTCCACCCCAGTCAACAGTATTTGTGTTATTGTAAGCAATCTTGTCTCCTAATCCAAGACCTGTCATAGATCCAAAATCGTTAGTTGTGTAAGGATCATCATATGAAGTAGCACCCAATAAATCACGAATTTCACGGAAGTGATCAATCTTGGCTGTTCTCCAGTCGATACCAACCTGCATTTTGAAATTATCAGTAATCTGAGCCTTAATTCTTGAAATAACTCCAACTGTCCATTGATTGTTTACTGAGTTACGTATAATACCTGCTCCTTTTTCTGCAACGTAATCAGGATCCTGGTTTTTTGCAATAGTAGCATCCCAATCTACTATACGAGTAGGCTCAGAAGCGTAATCATATTGTAGTTTACCATAAGTTCCGGTGCCACCACCTTTACCGCCTGAATAATAAGCAGTTGTAAATTGTGAAATTTTTTCATTCCACTGAGCATACCAGTTTAAGTTAGCAACCGGCTTGTGGAAATAATTTTCTCTTTCCATTAAAAAATCAGAGGCATATCTATCTCTGGGATCTTTTTGGTTCCATGCCTGCTTGCCTTTATAACTAGGGCTAACAGAATTCCAGTTCTCATTATATAATCTGCCATTTGGAGATTCCATGATATTTGCTGCTGCACTGTCAGCTCCTATTTCTTTAGCATAATCGTGGCTGTAAGCAGCAACATTTTGCTTATAAAGATTTTGTCCGTGACGCTGAGGAGCACCCATAACATAGGCTTCTAATCTGTGCTTTTTGCTAAGATTATAACTAGCTCCTAAATAGTAAGCGTATGCATCAGTCCATGTTTTGTCGATAACACCCTCACCTACTTTTTTAACAACACTAACACTCATGGCGAATTTTTCATTGATAAGGCCGGTGTGTCCTGTTAAAGTAGTTTTCATGAAGTTTCCACTTCCATATTCGAATCTGGCAGCGGCACCTGCTTTCATCTCAGCAGGAGAAGTGATAATATTCATAGTACCACCAATAGCAGGAGTTGCTAAGTTAACAGCACTAAGACCACGCTGCATCTGAATGGAAGAAGTTGCATCAGCAAGTCCATCCCAGTTCGACCAATAAACCCATCCGTTTTCCATATCGTTGATAGGTACACCATTTATCATAATGGCAACATTATTTTGGTCGAAACCACGAACGTTGATACGTGCATCACCTGCACCACCACCACCAACAGTAGAATATACAGAAGGTGTATTGTTCATAATTAAAGGAATATCTTGTGAACCAAGAGTTTCCTCAATTTCTGCTTTGGAAATATTAGATACTGCCACAGGAGTTTCTCTGTCCTTGGCACGGTCAGCTATAATATCAACACCATTAAGTAATGTCGATGTTGCTTTAAGTTTGATTGTTCCTAAATTGGTAGTTTTACCATCAGTAACTGTAACTTCCATTGATTTTGTCTCATATCCAAGATAACTTACCTCGAGAGTATAAGAGCCTGCATCTAATTTAAGGCTGAAACGACCGTTTATATCGGTTGTTGTTCCTGTTGTAGTACCTTGTACAACAATCGATGAACCAATTAATGATTCCCCATAAGCGTCATCGTAAACAGTACCTGAAACGGTTCCTTGTGCCATTGTCATACTTGTAAAAAGCACAGCAGCCAAAAATGTCAAAAGTAATTTTCCTTTTTTCATAAGCTATTATTATAAATAAATTTTGGTTTTTATAAATGTGAAGCAAATCTAAAATAATATCTAATTAAAGTAAATTAAGTAATTGTTAATTTGTTAATATTTTTTAACTAAAAACTTATAAAGTATTGATATATAGTATTTAACTCGGTTTTTTCTGTTGATAACTAGTAGTAAATCGTTGAATTTAATACAATGTTAATATGAATAAATATTTACATAAACCAATGTAAATGAGTTATTAGAAATTAAATGTAAGTCCCAGACTAATATTTCTTCCAAATGACCAAAATCCCCTGAAGGTTTCAAGATCATGGTTTATGCCATCTTCTCCGTCAAGGATATAGTTTTCGTTAAACAAATTGAAAGCATTAAACTGTAGTTTACCATAATTCTTTCCGATCTTAAATGGATATGATAAGTACGTATTGAATACTCCATATGCCGGAAATTCAAATGGTTGCTGCATGTCGTTTGCATTGGTGCGACTTGTGGGATCGAAGTTGGCGTATACTCCTGAAAAGTGCTGGTATTCAACTCTTAGAAATAATGTTCTTAAAATATTTATGTCGGCAAATAAGCCCAGTTGATTCTTCGCGGTTCCGCCTACATTTAATCCTTCAGCGAATACATTCACTGTATCCACAACCACATTATTATCGTTTAGTAAGGTTGCATTTACATTGTTTTTCCATTTGAAGTCGCCAAT
>PKTA01000072.1 GCA_002869365.1 Marinilabiliales bacterium
AATACTGTTTAAAATATTTATAATATTACAAGCCACAACGCCAGCGGTTTCGGTCCTCAATCGGGACTTTCCAAGGCTAATGGGAATAAAGCCTTTTTGCTTTGCCAGTTCAACTTCCTCTGGGCGGAAGTCGCCTTCAGGGCCAATCAGGATTAATACACTTTCTCCTTTTCTATAGGATTGAGTAAGTTCAAGAGTTACATCTTTATCAATATAGGCGATAAACTTCTGACCTGAAAAGTCGATATCCAGTAAGTCTTTTAACTTTTGTTGTTCATTAAGTTTTGGATGATATGATTTAAGAGATTGCTTTACAGCAGAAGTAATAACTTTTTCAAACCTCTCGTGCTTTATCAATTTCCTTTCACTCTGTTCACAAATGATTGGTGTAATTTCATCAATCCCTATTTCGGTGGATTTCTCAAGAAACCATTCTGTTCTGTCGTTATTTTTTGTGGGTGCAATGGCGATATGCAACTGATAATCACGCCCGTCATCACCTTCGTAGGAGTTTAAAATCTCAACCTCACATGCTGATGGAATAGCACTTATAATTTGTGTTTCGAAAAACAATCCTTTTCCATTTGTAAAATGAATTATCTCTCCCTCTGTTTTCCTCAACACTTTAACAATATGTTTCGACTCCTCTTTGTTGAGGGTTAAGTATTTACCTTCTATGTTTGGAGCGTAAAAGAGGTTCATATTGTAAAAAATTATAATGTGAAACGAATGGGAAGATTATAAGAAACTTGCACTCGTCTATTGTATTGAACTCCGGGTTCCCATTTGGGCATAATATTTACTAACCTCAGGGCTTCGGTATCTAAATATTTGTTTAAGGGCTTTATTATATACGCATCCGATATTGAGCCTTCAGTGCCAACAACAAAATTAACTATCACACGACCTGATATTCCTTGATTTTTTGCTTGCTCAGGATAATTAATATTATTTCTAAGAAATTCATACAAATTAGCAATCCCTCCCGGGAATGAGGGCATTTTATTTGCGCCTTCTTTCTCTTTTCCAACTAGTTGACGGCCATCATTATTCCAGTAATCCTCTTCCTTAATTTTTCCATTTTTATAAGTAACTTTCGCACTTTGTTGACCATTCTTGAAATAAAAATTACAAATACCGTTCAGGCTTCCATTAACATAACTTCCCTCTCCCGAAAGACTTCCATCACTATAATATTCAACAAAGGAACCACTTAGATTTCCTTTGTCATCGAAACTTTCTTTTTTTCTTAATTGCCCATTTACATGATAATAAACGAAATCGCCTATTTGCTTTTCAAATTTCCGGGATTTATATCTGCCCTCTTTTAGAAGTTGGCCGCTTTTATTATAATCAAATGCATGCCACAACTTACCTTCTTTTATATAATTCCGTCTAAAGTTAGCTTCTGCTTTATTATAAACTCTTTGCCAATGGCTGTTATAATAAATGCTTATTGTATCTTGAGAATAAGACAATACTGACACTATAGTCAACATAAAAGTTAATAGGATTTTCATTACTTATGGTTTATTTAAAAGATGACCAACTTGATCGTATATGAACTTTTCATTCCTGACAAATTTAATAAATAAACTCCTTTTGGCAATTTGGAACCCTTATCAATATCAATATGGCTATCAATATTTTTAACTTTCTGTTCAAAAACAATTTCAGATTGTAAATTCACAATTGATAGTTTTGTAAAACTGTGATTTTCAGAAAGTTTTACCGAGAATTCACCATTGTTTGGATTAGGATAAACTTTTATAATATCATCATTAATCTCATCCACCCCCACAAACTGGCTAACACTAACATTATCAATAAACATAGGATTGCCATAAGCATTATATGATTCAAAGGCAACTCTAATTTCGGCTTGTCCAATCCATGCGTTCAAATCAATGTTTATACACTGCGAACCCCAACCAGCCAAACACCAATCTACCGAAGATTCAGGCCAGAAATCAGGGTTAAGTTGAGCAGTAGCAAAATTACCGCTGCCATCTTCTGCATCCGCAAAAACTCTTGTCCAGGTATTTCCACAATCGGCACTTACCAGAACTATTAATGAGTCGGGATCCTTGGTATGTCGCTTTGCATATGCATGTTCAAATTCGAGTATTGCATTGTTCATTCCATCCAGATTAAGCGGAGGCGAAATAAGCCTGTCGCGCCCTTCCATGGGGAAGTATTTGTTGAATTCAATTGCTGCGGCAGTATGGCCCGGTGTATTGCCACCTACGTTATAAATATCCCATGTTATTTCATTATCAGGATTTTCAACCGTCCAAAGTTTCGTTTTAAACCCATCATCCTCAAAGGTTTCCATAAACCATGGTACATAACCTCCGGCCATAATTTCATCTTCTTTGGTCAAACTTGCCGAACCATTAAGATTACTTGCATTCAGAGTAACACTATAATTCCCTACATCATCAAACATAAGTTTTGGGTTCCGGCTTTCGGCATTAGTTCCCTCAACAAAATGATATGTATCGGGTGTAATTTCCCAATTCCATGCAATGGGACTATAAATTGATTGGTCAATAAATGTGATAGTATCAGAAAGACAACCAAACGGATTATCTATATCAAAGTTTACTTCCGGAAGTATAGTACTGCTTACAGTAATATATTCAGTTTTTGTTTTTGTATTTTCTCCTGCCGTATTTTCTGTTGTTAGAGTAACATTATAAACACCTTCAGTATCATAAACTATGTTTTCGGGGTTTTGCACGTTCGACGTGGAAGGGCTGGCCCCTTCAAAAGTCCATTCCCAGGAAGTAGGAACACCTTGGGTTTCATCAATGAAATTTACAGATTCTCCTGTGGGGATGATTTCCTTATCCACGGAAAAATCAGATTCAGGTACCTGAGTGAAATCAAGCGAAGCAATTTGTGTTCGCCACGACCATCCTCCGTTTGTCCATTCTGTTGTAAACCAAAAAGTTGTACCATCGGTTGGATCAACAGTCATACTTGAATAATCTCCCCAGCGTGAAATTCCTGTTTGTGATTTTTCTCCATGAAGGATAGTTGTTTCTTCTATATCCAGAACGCCAAGGCCCATGGAAGCACCTGCCAACTGACCTGCAAACCTTATTGAAGGATATGTTAAAGGACCAGAAACAGAATATCCAAGTGCAATATCACCATTATCATTCATGGCTACACTTCCCATCCAGCGATTATTGCCATCATCAGGAGCAAATGTTCCTTCCTGGTATATTTCCCATTCTCCTTCGGGATATTTTCTTACTTCATACCATTTTACTCCTGCCCTACCATTTTCATCTACACGAACTGTATGGTTAGTAAGCATTACTTCATAATCTTCGAAATTTCTGTACTGTAAACGATACATTAAGCGGCCTGCCAAAGCATCAAGTTTTTGTGATGTTCCTCTTTGTGAGATACTAATGTTGTTGGTAAAAAACTGTTCCGTAGCCAATGAAGTCAAATAATTAGTTGTGGAATTTTCAGGGTTTTCCCAGTCAATATCTACTTCCCAAATTTTGAGTGAACTACTACCCATATTCATAAAATATTCAGGAGAACCTTCCGGAGGAGGAGTTGCACCATCGGCATCAGCAGGAAGCAAACTTCCAACAGCAGTTCCCAAATCAAAGAAAACCATTTCGGCATCGGGATCACCGGCAATCATCTTATCACGGTCAACGGCACATATACCGCCTCCTGCCCAATTCCAATTATCAAACTGATTGATACTGAAATAATAAGCGTCATTCCAGATTCCAAATTTTGGATAGTCGTTCAGATTATCAAATTCGTAAGCATATCTGTACCATTCACCCAGTGGATCAGGTGTAGCAGAAACTGCAATCAACTCATAATATTTTCCATTATTAGTACTTAGGGCAAATTGTGTTGCAATCCACCTGTCGGCATATTCATCATAAACGACTATAGGATCACCATCATTGGCATTATCAAAAGGCTGACCATCGTCGAAACCCTCCCATAATGTTTGATTATCGGCAGGCTGCATAAGTTGATTACCTTCTTTATCCCAAATGGAAAAAGCAAGGTTAATCATTTGAAAATAATGGTTAGGCCCAACATCTCCATCTGTATCCGGAGGTGCCACACCACTTAAATTTGGAACTCCAGGAAAGTTCTGTATAACCTGAGGGGTTGCCAAACCTTCATACACCGACTGTACTTTTACTTTCGATTTATCAAATCTTTCTTCATTTTCAAATTCATCCAAAAAATTATCGAAGTTTTTGATAATGTTGTTCTTCCACGACCTTTCTCTAACTCCCGGAGGAATAGGCTCCACCTCCGACAATTTTCGGGATACATCAAAATGCACCGGCTTAGTAATTTTTTTTGGATGTATTGTTTGTGAAAACAAATTCTGGTTTAATACTGCCATTATCAATACTAACGACAGAATAAATAATTTTCTCATTGAAAAATTGATTTTTTTATGATACTTCAAACAGGTAAAATGAATACCAAAGTTTAATAAACTATTATTTTTTGGCTTTTGAATGTATCGATACCACTTAGTCGTACAAAATAAATTCCTGCTTTAAGGTCTTCTTTAACAGTTATTTCGGAAATATCCTTATCATTCAAATCATATTTATTTATTATTTTCCCAAGCATATCTACAACTTCTACTTTGTTATAGTTCTGCGATTTAGCGACTCTAATGGTAAAGCTACCGTCAGAAGGATTAGGGTACACTCTAAGATCGCTCATATTGTTGCCTGACTCATCAACACCTACAAACTGGCTTATATGAACATTGTCGATATAAATTGGATTTCCATTTGCATTATATGATTCGAAGGCAAATTTAATATTCGATTTTCCTGCATACTCATCCAGATTTACTGAATAGCAACTACTACCATAACCGGCTCCGCACCAGTCTTCTAAATTTGAAGGAATAAATAATGTAGTGGAAAGCGGATGTGTAGCAAAATTTCCCTCTCCATCATCTCCAAGGGAAAGAAGGCGAGTCCATGACAAACCACAATCTTCTGAAATTAATACAATCAGAGAGTCGGTAACTTGTGCATAGCGTTTTGCATAAGCATGGTCGAACTCCAGACTTGCATTCGACATTCCCTCCATATTGATAGCAGGAGAAATAAGTCTGTCGCGTTCGGTAAAATCATAGTATTCGTGGAGATTGATTCCGGCAGCATAACTACCATGACCAAAGCCCTGTAAATCGAGAATTTCCCAGGTATTTTCATTATCAGGATTATCCACTGTCCAGAATCTTAAATCAAGGCCCTGCTCAAAATCTTCATTAAAATAAGGCTGATAACCACCTGCTTCTATTACTTCAAATTTCGTTAATTCTGAAGAACCATTTAAGTTCCATGCAGTTAAAGTAACTGAATAAGTACCTGCCTCATCGAATACAACTTCAGGGCTTTGGCTAAATTCATCAGTACCGTTAATAAAACTTACTGTTGATGGGTTAAACTGCCATTCCCATTGATTTGGCATATAAAGTGTGTTATCAGTAAATGTAACAACTTCGCCCAGGCACACTATAGATTTATCATATTCGAAAGCAACTTCAGGTAATATTGTTGAACTTGTTGTAATATAATTTTCCTTTATAAGTGTGTCGGAACCATAAATATTTGAAGTAATTAATTTCACATCAAAACTTCCTTCGGTGTCATAAACAATTCCTTCCGGATTTTGACTTGAAGAAGATTCTGTGGTTGCTCCAGTAAAAGTCCATTCCCATGCATTGGGAACACCCAAAGTATTATCCTGGAAATTCACCGCTTCCCCAACAGGGACAAGTATATTATCGGCTTCAAATTCTGTTTCAGGCTGAAAAGCAGGACGTAAATATGCCCACCATGTTCCCCATTCAGTTGCTGTATTCGACTCTTCGGCATATTCTTGTATAGTCCAGAAATCCAAATCGTTAAGTGGGTCAACGCAGGTGTTGGAATAATCACCCCAACGGTTTCTGCCACCACCAAAAGTCTTATAATAAGGGCTCAATCCATCTTTATACTGAAAATACTCACGCATTGAGTTTTCCTCATCATAATGCGATTTATAAGCATAACCGGCGCTGGCATATTGAGTTTCTGAAAATACATCAAACCCAATAAAAACATCTTCTTTGGAGTTTACTGCTATAGTGGCAAAAGCAAAACTAAACTCATTAGTAGGATCGTCAACACGACCTCTTTCAAGTATATTTCCATCAGTGTCAAGGCACCACCATTGAACTGCAGTACGCTGTGGATTATTTACCGGAAGGAATATATGATGCGTAGCCCATAATTTTCCGTTTCTGTAAATTACATTTTCCATCCTGGAATCAACTGAATTTATTTTCTCACTACTTCCTAACTGAGGCAGGAAATTTCCCTGATTACCTGCACCATTTTCCCATGGCTCAGGAATACCGATAGCTCCTTCGTATTCAAATTGAGGATTATCTAATGGTCCGTCGAGTTTAAACTTTTGAATATATCCAAATCCACTACTATTTCCATTACTTGTTGAAATCAGGTATTGATCTTCTACTTCATTATCATAAGTTATTGAAGGTACTAAAGTAAAGCCCTGTGAAGTGGCAAATCGGGTAAAATCAACATTATCATCTCCATTGTAAGCAGCCATTTTGTCGAAAACAAATACAGTTCTGTAAAAATCGTTTCCAAACATATTGCCGCTAATTGTTAACCATTTTTTATTGAATCCAATACTTGGGTAATCAAACCATGTTTGATTAGATTCATCAGGGTTTATCCAGTACATATTCCAGTCGCCCAAAGGATCTGAAGTTTGACTTACACCCAGATAAAGTTTTGAATCAACTGAATTTGAACCACTTGGCGTTACCATTATCCAGCGATCATTATAAGGATCATAAATAATTTTAGGGTCGAAAGTACCACCGTTTCCAGGAAGTGCGTTCCACCAGTTTCCAAGTGAGGTGCTATATAAATTATTGCCAACTCTATCCTGTATTCTTACTCCCGTATTTAGAGTAATCATC
>PKTA01000186.1 GCA_002869365.1 Marinilabiliales bacterium
CAAAAGTAGTTCAGGGTGATTTGTTTGCTGCCGCGGAGGCAGAAGCCGAAGAGAAGATGATGCCCGATGAGATGAAGACTATTGATGATGTGGATCATACTTATCATTTAATTGATAGTATAGATAAGGCTAAGGAGTTCTCTGAAAAATTGAAAAAAGAAAAATCCTTTTGCTTTGATACGGAAACCACGGGCCTGGATGCAAATAACTCGGAACTGGTGGGCATTTCATTCTCCATAAAAGCACACGAAGCCTGGTATGTTGCTGTGCCCGAAAAGTATAACGAGGCTTTGAAATTCACATCGGTTTTTAAACCAATTATGGAAGATGAGAAAATTGAAAAAATCGGACAGAATCTGAAATATGATATTTCGGTTTTAAAATGGTACGATATTGATGTAAAAGGGAAACTCTTCGACACCATGCTGGCGCATTATCTTTTGCAACCCGACCTAAGGCATAATATGGATTATCTGGCCGAAACATACTTAAATTATAAGCCCGTTTCCATAGAAAGTCTCATAGGAAAAAAGGGTAAAAACCAACTCAGCATGCGTGATATCGAAATAGAAAAGGTAAAGGAATATGCTGCCGAAGATGCCGATATTACTCTGCAGTTGAAAGAGGTTTTCGAGCCTATGCTAAAAGATGATCTTACTCAAAAACTTTTTAATGAAATTGAAACTCCGCTCATTCCTGTCTTGGCAAGTATGGAAGCCGAAGGTGTAAATCTGGATGTGGAAACTCTACACTCCTTTAGTGAGGATTTGGTAAACGACATTAAAAAGACTGAAGATGAAATTTATGAAATAACCGGAGAGAAATTCAATATTGCATCGCCAAAGCAGTTGGGGATTGTTTTATTCGAGAAACTAAAGGTTACCGACAAACCAAAAAAAACCAAATCGGGACAGTATTCCACAGGTGAAGAAATCCTTGTTCGACTGGAAAAGAAGCATCCCGTGGTTTCAAAAATTTTGGAGTTTCGTTACTTATCAAAATTAAAATCTACTTATGTTGATGCGTTGCCTTTATTGGTTAACCCTCGCGACAACAGAATACATACTTCATATAATCAGGCAGTTGCTGCTACCGGGCGATTGAGTTCCAATAATCCTAATTTGCAGAATATTCCCATTCGTACCGAAAGAGGCAGGGGAATCAGGAAAGCCTTTGTACCAAGAAATAAGGATTATACATTGTTTGCTGCCGACTATTCTCAGGTTGAACTGAGGATAATAGCACATTTGAGCAAGGATAAAAACATGCTGGAAGCCTTTAATCAGGGTTTGGATATTCATACTGCCACGGCATCAAAAGTTTATGGTATTCCTTTGGAAGAAGTTGATAAAGATATGCGAAGAAATGCCAAAACAGTGAACTTCGGTTTAGTTTATGGAATATCAGCATTTGGATTATCAGAGCGAATAAACATCTCCCGTAAGGAGGCAAAAGAGATAATTGATAATTATTTCGAGCAGTATTCAGGAGTAAAAAAATATATGGATCAATCGATACATTTTGCCCGAGAAAATGGATATGTAGAAACCATAATGGGAAGAAGACGTTATTTGAAGGATATAAACTCAGGTAATGCTGTTGTAAGAGGGTTCGCCGAGCGAAATGCTATTAATGCTCCCATTCAGGGTTCTTCTGCCGACATGATAAAAATTGCCATGATCGACATTTTTAATGAAATGGAAAAGTTAAAAATGCGCTCGAAAATGATATTACAAGTGCATGACGAACTTGTTTTTGACACTCATCTCGAAGAACTGGATGAGTTAAAATCTATCGTAATCGAAAAAATGAAAAACGCCATAAAACTTGATGTGCCTGTGGTGGTGGATACAAATACCGGAAATAACTGGTTGGAGGCTCATTGATGTTTGTAGAAATGTTTGTTGTTGACTGATGTTCATAGTTTAACAATTTTGTGTTTCATTTTTTCAGTCTTTTAATTAACTTTGTGAGTAAATAATTGATATCATTTTTACTGATTCATTATTAAAATCGTACAAATTAAAATTATGCTCATGAAATGGACATAAACTTTTTTAATGATGTTTACCCACAACAAATGATTAAAAAAGTTTGTGGGAAAGCGAAGCGGTTCCATCGGTTTAAAATTTTGGAATTGCTTTAATTACAAATATTTACAAAATTTTAAACAGATGAAAAAAATTTTACTCAGTTTATTTATTGTAGTTTTCACCTTACAGGGCTTCTCTCAAGTACCCGATCAGGAGAAAGACGTTAATGAATGGTCCATAGTACAATCGTGGGTAGTTCCCGGCAAAGCTTCAGGTTTAGCCTGGGATGGTACCTTTATATATTATGGAATTTATGGCTCCGATGGAGATCATTTTTATAAGTTTAATCCAGCAAACGGACAGGCTACAGTACAGTTTATAAATAGCTCGATAGGCGACTGTTACGGTCTTACATGGGATGGTTCTGAATTATGGACTACCGATCATGTAACCTCCCCCTCAATTCCGGCATCGGCCATAGAACTTACACTTTCGGGAAGCAGTCCTACTTCATTCGACCTTCCCGACCATTATATGAGTGGGATTGCCTACGATGGAGGAAACTTTTGGGTAGGAACATATTATCCTGATCCGGGAACAATTTATAAAGTTAACAGTTCAGGTAGTATATTAAGTCAGTTTACTGCTCCCGACGAACAGATTTGGGACATCTGTAAACATGGTACTAATTTGTGGATGGTTGATTATAACTCAAATACCATTTATAAAACCGATCAGTCGGGAAATATTCTGGAAACACATGCTGCCGAAAATATCAAACCATCAGGTATAGTGTACGATGGTACTTATATTTGGTATGTCGACGGACCTTTATCTTCCCCAAGTACTCTTTATAAGGTAAGTCTTACCGGTTCGGGAACGCCTGAAATTAATATCCCTGTTGATACTCACGATTATGGATATGTTACCATAGGCAGTTCCGAAACATGGCAAATGCTGGTTCAAAATACTGGTACCGACGATTTAGTAATTAATGGAGTGGACATACCTTCAGGTGAACCCGTTTCAGTGTCGATAGGATTTCCTCAAACCATCAGTTCAGGATCGTCATTGGTAATTCCTATAAAGTATTCACCTACTGCTGTCGAACCTCTTGAAACAACGGTTACTGTTATGTCGTCCGACCCCATTAATCCGGGAGTGGATGTTACACTTTTTGGTCATGGAGTAAATTCAGGACCTTCTTTGGTTGTTCTCAACAATAGCCACGATTATGGTGAAGTACGATTATTTGCTTATACCAGATGGTTTTTGGAATTGGTAAATGTTGGTGATGCCGACCTGAATGTGTCGGATATTGTAAGCAATATGCCTAACTATATTGTTAGTGATGCAACAGTATTACCTATGAATATTTCTACTCTCGACACAGTAAAAGTAGGTATATGGTTTAACCCTAATAAAGCATCAACTTATGAAGGCGAATTAGAAATAACTTCCAACGATACTGAACACAACCCATCTATGGTTTCCCTGAGCGGATATAGTATGAGTAAAAATTATCCCATAGGTGATGAGTTATGGCATTATTATATTACCGATTCTTATGACCAAAGTCCAAAGGCAATTTCCCCTATACAAGATGTTACAGTAGATACAGTTGCCGATGTAATTGTTTGTTCTGAAGATAATTATGTAAGATGTTTTAATGGAAACTCATCCGGCGTAGCCGACCTTATGTGGGAAACAGAAATATATTCAGGTAATGTTTATGATCAGGCGGCTTTGGAAATTGTTCCCGATATAAATGACGATGGTTATGAAGATGTTATAGTTGGTACTACCGGAGGCGACAGATCCATAAGGGCCTTATCGGGAAAAACAGGCCATCCGTTATGGACGCATTATACCAATGAATATGGCGATGGCGGCTGGGTTTACGATATAGATGTGAAATTCGACTATAATGGTGATGGTAATCCTGATGTGCTGGCAGCAACCGGCGATGATAGTCAGGATCAGGGACCTAAACGTGTTTATTGCCTGGACTTAATGACAGGTATTTCCATTTGGGAATATGCTTCTTTCGGTCCGGTATTTTCAGTTGTAGGTATTGAAGATTGTAATGGCGACGGACAGGCCGATGCTTTAGGAGGAACCTCTACTGCCGATGAAACCTCAGGAAGGGTTGTAGCCATCGACGGAACTAATGGTTCAATGATATGGAGCAAAGTAACCTCTGGCTCTTCGGTATGGGCCCTTGCCCAACTCGACGATATTACGGGCGACGATGTTAAAGATGTTATAATTGGCGACTTTGGAGGAAACTATTATTTTATCGATCCCGTATCCAATACTGAACTTTATCATGGATATATGGGCAGTTCATTAATACTACGATTCGATCAACTGGAAGACGTAAATAATGATGGTTATTTAGATATCCTTCCGGCATCCAGCTATCAGCTGGCAGTTGTTATTGATGGGTATAACGGAGGATTTGTATGGTCGACTAATTTAGTCGATAAGTCATGGAATGTGGCTCCCATTGATGATATCACCGGCGACAGTATTAATGATGTTATAGTAGGAACTCTTTTTGGTAATAATTACTGCTACTTTTTGGATGGTGTTAATGGCGATGATATAAAATCGTTCGATTATTCAACGCCTGTGGACGCTATTAATTCAATACCCGACATTGTAAGAGATGCATCAATGGAAATGGTTGTTGGTGGCAGAGACGGTAAACTTGTATGTTATTCAGGCGGCATACTTGTTTATGTGGATATTGATGAAAATCAGGATGTGACATCATCGGTATTTTCAAAAAATTATCCTAATCCATTTAGCACTCAAACGACAATAAGTTTTAATCTACAGGAAAAGTCAAATGTAGTTTTAGATGTTATCGATTTAAGTGGTAAAAGAGTTAAGTTGTTGTATGAAGGCAATTTAACCGAAGGTCAGCATAACTTTGTTTGGAATGGAAAAGATGATGGAGGTAATATTCTGCCATCAGGATTTTATTTATATGAAATCCATACCAATAAAGGAACATTCAGACAAAAAATGGCAAAAATTCAATAGCGACTCCTCCTACATTTCATTTCGGAGGACAATGAAAGACTGGTGATTGGTGACTGGTGACTGGTGACTGGTGACTGGTGATTGGTGTGTCCCGAATTCATAATTCAAAACACATAACTTTAGACACTTATAACTCTATAATGTCATTTCGCTGGAGTCCGGAGAATCCGTCCACCGACGGAAGAAATCTCCGCAATGTTGTGGGTTACAAGTTTGTCGATTGTATTCACACCTCATTTTTCATTCTTCATTTTTAACTTTTAATTTTTAGTTTTGTAAGTTCAAACATTGTCAAAATGAATACTTCAGAAACAAAAATATTAAGTCTGGATGCGGGAGGTACCAATCTTGTTTTTTCAGGAATTGAGGATGGTGAAACCATTAAGGAATACGCTATAAAAACCGCATCTCTCGATTTGGAGGAGTTTTTAAAGAAGTTAATTTTTGGATTCAGAGAAGTATTAAATGCTATTGGTGGTACTGCCGATGCAATTAGTTTTTGTTTCCCCGGCCCGGCAGATTATGAAGCCGGAATAATTGGAGATTTGGAAAATTTACCTTTTTTCAGAGGCGGGGTTCCCCTTAAGCAAATGCTTGAAAATGAATTTGGCATTCCAACATATATTAATAATGATGGCGATTTATTTACTCTCGGGGAAGCCGTTGCCGGATTGCTGCCAAAAACCAACCTAAAGTTAAAAGAAGCAAATAATCCGAAACAGTATAAAAACCTTTTGGGACTTACCTTAGGAACCGGATTTGGCGGAGGATTGGTAAGCAACTCTAATTTATATATAGGAGATAATTCGGCCGGAGGCGAAGTAAATCGTCTTTCAAATCCCTTTAATAGTAAAAATAGTGTGGAGGAAATTTTGAGCATTAGAGGTATAAGACGTCTTTATGGAAAATTTGCTCATTGTGATGAAGACAATACTCCGGCACCATTCGAAATTTATAAAATTGCAAAAGGACAACGTAAAGTAAATAAAGAAGCAGCAATAGAAGCATGGAAGTATTTTGGAAAAGTGCTTGGGGAAACCATAGCCAATGCAGTAACTATAAGTGATAGTCTGGTGGTAATTGGCGGAGGTTTGTCGGGCGCTTACGATATGTTTTTGCAAACTGCTGTCGATACCATGAATTCAAAATTGGAAAAGGTTGGTGGAGGTAGTTTCCAGCGATTGGAAACTTATGCTTATAATCTGCATAACCCACAATGTCTGGCAGATTTTGTTGAAAATGAAAGCGTTCAATTAAAAATCCCTTTCTCAGATGAGACTGTAAATTATTTTCCTGTTAAAAAAGTTGGAGTAGGGATAAGCGTACTTGGAACATCACAGGCTGTTTCAAAAGGAGCCTGGGAATTTGCTTTGAAGAATATTTAATGTTGCATTTGCATGACCCAAGTTGCAGGCTTGCCTGCCGACTTGACTGCCGTAAAAATTAGTTTGAAGGCAGTAATGAAATGAAGGCAGGTTCGTTTTGGTTATAACTTATAACTTAAGTGCAATATAACTTTATGAACTCCATAATGTCATTTCGCTGGAGTCCGGAGAATCCGTCCACCGAAGGAAGAAATCTCCATACTTTAGCCTTTTCCCACTCATCAGCCAACATTCTCAATTCTCCATTATAAATTGTCAATTATCAACTATCAATTATCAATTAAAAAAAGTTTTTATCATATCGCCGGGCTTTTTGCTTGACTTTCACTTAGTTTGATATTAACTTTGTTGGTCAACAAGCAAAACCAACTTAAAATACTTTAAAACAAACACATTTAAACAAACAC
>PKTA01000059.1 GCA_002869365.1 Marinilabiliales bacterium
AAGTTTCTTCGGTACAAATGCTTTCCGGTCCAACTGGTGTTTCAGCCATAGGAGGTAAACTCTCCATTGTAATTATTGCATCACCAATCATAAATACATCGCAATATCCGTTGTAAGCAGTTGCTGAATAATAGCCATCACCACTAAAAATTCCGAAACTTAAAACATCTCCTGTTCCGGCAATAGGACCTGCAACAGTGTCGCCAGCATAATGTAAATAATAATCTACTCCGGTTTCCGATCCGCTAAGTGTAATTTCAACACCATCGCCACCTTCACAGGCATCACCACCTTCAGAAAGAAAGAATTCCAGAGGTGCAGGGTTTAATGTACATTGCAATTCATTCGACCAAACACCATTTCCACAAGCATTAACAGCCTGAACTTTAATTGTATAATCTCCTGAATATGTTTCCTCTGAGTTAAAATATCCTGTTGTAGAACTACCACTCATACTTCCTGCAGCTGCCGGAGTTACTTCCCAAACATATGAATCAGCATTTGCTACCGGATTGGTTGTATATTCCAAATCTAATCCCGCACAAGCTAATGTTGTTCCGCTAGGAGTATCAGGCTGTCCTACAGCATTAACAACTGTAATATAATCATACATAGTAATACTGTTTGTTGAGGAGCCGTCTGAGATCTCAAGGCTTACGTCGAAAGCACCCTCTGTATTATAGGTTATAGTTGGATTTTGGTCTGTAGATGTAGCAGGAGTTCCACCTTCAAAAGTCCAGTTCCAACTTGTGGCTCCTGTACTCAAATCTGTAAAATTAACAGTACTTCCGGCACAAACAACTATTTCATCTGCTTCAAAACTTGCAGTTAATGGTACACTTTTTCTTTTAATTACACCTCCTGATCCGCATGCGTAAACAGTATTGTTAGCAGTTGTCTTTATTTTATAAATATGTGAGAACCCTGCACCATCATCTTCCATCGACCAGTTGCTGCCACTATCAGTAGTTTTGTAAATATTTTCATCAGTGCCACCCATATAGGCGCTATCTGAATTAAAAACATGTGCTCCATAAAAGTTTTCATATCCAGTGGCAAAAGTCTGCCATGATGTTCCTCCATTGGTGGTGGATAATATTTTGCCATCTTCACCGCCCACTATTCCAAAGTCACCAACGAAGTCAACACCAAAATAATAATAGGTAAAAGTTCCGGAAGATATTTCCGACCATGTGGATCCTCCATCAGTAGATTTGGAAATTTTTTCATCGCCACCTACTGCATATAGTGTAGTTGCATTGGCGTAACATACATCCTGAATGTCTTGGTTGATTCCGGTCGCTGTTGTCCAAGTAGTACCTCCATCGTTTGTAACGTAAATAACATTACCCGAAGAATTAGTAATTGCTGCCGCAACTCCATTGTTAGCATCGTAGAACTCGATATCTTTAAAGTACCAGTTGTCGGAACCTACCGTCATTGTAGTCCATGTGGATCCACCATCTGTAGTCTTTGCAAAATAATCATTCCAGCCTGCAATAAAACCGGTTGTTGCTGAAACAAAACAAACGGCTTCTAATCCATCCTGGTTAGTTCCGCCTAAAACCTGAGTCCAGGTATCTCCACCGTCGGTGGTTTTAATAACAACACCTTCAGCATCGTAAGTATATTGCATACCTGCTGCATAGCCAATATCATTTTGCCCCGGGGCAAAACTAATGTCAAACAAAATATAGGATGTACCTGTAGGTAACGTTTCCCAGATTTGGGCGCTTAATAATGTGCTTAACATTAATAAGCCTAAAGTTATTGTAAAGTAAATTTTTTTCATATCACTTTTTTTTTGATTTTGGTTTAATATTCTCTCTTTCCTTAGAAATTGCATCGATAATCTTTTTCATGGCGCTGGCACCATCTTTTGAATTTTCAATTATCCTGTCTAATTGCTTTTCTATTGAAGAGTCAGTTTTTTCTTTTTCCGACATATCATTAAATTTCAATTGCAGTTACAAATTAAGACTACTTAAAAGTGATTCGGAAAATTATTGCATATACTTTATATATACTAGTACATTACAAATACTATACATATGAGGTTAAATAGCAGATATACAGCAAAATAATCAATATTGGGTTAATTAGTTTATAGCTCTGCCAATAGGGAATATAGGTTTTCGTCAGAACTTAAATTCATCTTTTTTCTCAGGCGGTAGCGTGCTACACCAATACTATTTATGGATTGATAAGTAATTGCAGCAATCTCCTTAGTCGACATATTTAACTTTATAAAGGCACATAGCCTAATCTCGTTTTGAGACAAATTAGGGTATTTTTCGTAAAGGTTTATATAGAAACTTGTATAGACTTGTTGAAAACGGACTTCAAATTCTTCCCATGAAAACATTTTTGAATTGTTTTCCAGTTCTGTAATCAATTCCGCAATGCGTGCTTTATTTTCTGTTTTTGCTTCTATTTTTGCTTTTTTCAGTTTTTCTGAGATGCTGATAATAAACTCATTTTTCCTTAATAAATACATTACATAGGTTGTAAGTTCTTTATTAGTATGTTCTAGTTTTTCCTCCAATACCTGATGTGCCAGCTCTGCTTTTCTTTTTTTATTCTTTTCAAGTTTAAGTAATACTATTAAAAGTGCAATTCCAAGTAAAAATATTGATGCAGCAAGTATTGTATAGAGATTATTTTGCTTTTGTTTCTGAAGTGTCAACTGATGTTCCAGTTTGTTGGCATGTAGTTTC
The DNA here is from genome assembly GCA_002869365.1 of Marinilabiliales bacterium. GTDB lineage: Bacteria > Bacteroidota > Bacteroidia > Bacteroidales > F082 > BM524. The sequence goes on from PKTA01000059.1 coordinate 2,718, forward strand.
GACTCATACTGAAGTTTCATTTCCAATTGAGTTATTTTTCTCACTGTCGACTGGCTGTTTATGCTGTCGGAATACTTCTTGAAGATTATTTGATATTCAAGGGCATTTTTATAATCACTTTTCTGTTGGTAGTATTTGCTAATATAATTGGCTGATTGAGATAGAAGCCCAATATCACCACTTTCTTCAGCAATATTATATCCATTTAATAAATTTACAATTGCTGCATCGTATTTTTCTAAGCGATATTGTATTATCCCTTTATTAATAATTGTTTCTGCAAAGAAACTTGATTTCAGCCCGGAAACTACTTTACCGAGTTTTCGTTGAATCTCAATGCTTTGATTTATGTATTCCAGAGCGGTTTCCAGATTATCTCTTTCCATCTCCAGATATCCTAATTTAAGCAAGGCATGTGCCTCTCCTTCTTTTAGGTTAATCTTTTTAAAGAGAGAAAGCCCTTCCAGGTAATAATTCTTCGCAATTTCATAATTGCCCAATTCGATATAAATGGATCCGATATTCGTTGTTGTACCTGCAATATCAATACTATCATGGGCTAATTTGAACAGATCCAATGCAGTAGTATAGAGTTCTAAAGCCTTGTCGAGGTTATTAATATATTTATTTATTACCCCAAGATTATTGTTTAACCTTGCTAATGTAGAATTATCTATATCGGTTTTTGTTGAAAGTTCTACAGCCTTATTATATGTTTCAAGCGCTTCAGGTAAATTATCTCTGTCGATATAAATGTTGCCAAGGTTCATGTATGTGGAAAGCAATAATTCGGGTTCTTCCAGATGGTTTATTAAAATTGCTTCTGCCTTTTTAAATTCTTCTACAGCTTCAACAATATTGTTATTATTGGCATAAATACTTCCTCTTAATTTGTGTAACTTAGCGATAAGTAATTCATAATTAGAATTTTGCGCCAGTTGATATGCTTCATTAACTAATTTCAATGATGTGTCAATATCTGTATCAAATTTTTCAAATGCCAGTTGATATAATAAATCTGCTTTTAACTCTACCTGATGACTTTGTTTTATGAGTTTTATAAGGCTGTCGCTTGAATTATTAGCCATAATTACAAAATTCATACTCATAAATAGTAAAAGAATCAATATTATTTTGAAGACTAAGTTGCGCATTCTAAAAGTAATTGTAAACAAATGTACATTTTTTTTAGTCAATTAATAAAGCAGTAAGTTGGTGGTGAAAAGGTTATTTAATCAATTAAGCGAATTACTTTACTTTCTCCTGCTTTTAAATCAAACCAAAAAATAATATCCTCACCTGAATTTTTTTGTTGAGGCTTAAGCCTGTCGACAAGCACAAAACTTGCCTTTCCGGCAAACGAAAGACCTATAATGTCACTACCCGAATTATTGGTTATTTTTATCCTTCCGTCAACAAGTAATTTATACTCAACAGATTCGGTAGCAATGCGATAATCCAAATAATTTTGAATAGTAGTTAAATTTAATTTTCCTAAGTCTCTGTATTTTGCCATTAACTCAAGAGTGGCATTAAATCCGGGCTGTGCAACTATAACCGAATCGGCATTAAACTTCCAAAATCCTTTTTTTGGATCTACCCATGCAGGATAGCAGTGGTTAAATTTTACCGACCAATTATCAACAAAATCATTCATTACACCTTCATTGAAATAAAAATTCCATAATCCCTCATTTTCTACAAACAATACATTAGGAGTTTGCCAATGGTAAATATTTTCGGTTTTAGTTTTGTGCTGCCACAACTCGGGGCTGGGAATATTGTATCTCCATCCTGAATATGGTTTTTCAAAACTATTTCCAAATACATTATCTAAGAATGTAAAATATTCCTCATAATAAGCATTATGCAGATATTTTACACCATATTTTTCCCATAAATCCAGAGCATACCAGGGAGAGTCTTTTAATGTACCATCACAAATCAAGTCTTCTCTGTTATTTTGCAGCCCATTATTGTTTCCATGGTCGATCCATGAGGGAGATGCAAATTGTTTTTGCATATATTTTAAAGCCTCCTCAAGCCGAACTCTTGTTGTGGTATATTGTTCGGGTGTGTGTAAACAAATATCATTGCCTTTTTTGTGTATATCCTTGAGGAAATAACTAAAAGCAGTATCAGTTTTTATGGTTGACTCCAGACTATTAATAAGTCCGTTGGATGCTTCCGTATTGTTTATACTGTCAGGATTGTCGTAAAATACACTTTTAGTTACAGGTATATTATATTTTATAAACCCCCCAGTGGCGGAATCCGGATTTGATATTGCTTCACTTCCAAAGTATGTAGCTCTATTGGTTCTTATGTCAGTATAATCAGCATGTTCAGTCCAAATATATGTGGCTTCAAAACCATTTGGATTTTTCATAAAACGCGCTATACTTCCATTCTTTCTTCCGGCGTAAGCCGAAAATTTATTGCTTGTTTTTTGCAAAAACTTATATGAACTTTTCGATTGGTCCAGTTTATAATTATTGCTATCAGGCATCAAAGGGAAACGGAAAAACGGATGATCTTTTTCCCAATCCAAATTTATTAACATTTGTGATTTTTCTTTATTGTACTGAAGAGAAGACACATCCGGGCAATGATAAATGAGAAAAGAATTTTCATTATCACCAGTCTTTAATCCTTCTTTGTCGAGCCAATATTCATCGCCAATATATGATGTTTGAATCTGCCTGTTGAATTTATATATTTCAGAGGCTGGCTGTGCAATATCAAATACTAAAGCCAACCGGCTGACTTCAGTGGATTTTTTAAATCTTTGGCTGGTTTCAAAATCAATTCTGGATGAATAATTATCACATATCAATTTCAATTTCAGGTTTATAAACTTGTTATTTCCTTTGAAAATTAATACGGTTTTACCATCTTTTTCTCTTGTATTTTTTAGTTCCAATGAATTAATAATATTCTGTTTAACATCATCAACTTCTAAAATCCACCTTATGTTATTAATAATTGGATCCATATTTTTTCCGTAAACGGAGATAGAATTTTTATCATTGTCATAATAAACAGAATAATGTGTATTGGAAAATAAATATGATGAATTTTCAAATGTTGGGTTAATGCTATCCAATACAAATTCAGGCATATACGACTGATTATTGAGTTTTTCAAATTCTATTTTTAAATCATCAATCCCAATTTTATTTTTCCCTGTGGGATTCCAGAAGAAGGCTTTTAGTTTTCCATTTACCGCTATATCAGCCGGAATACTTACTGAGTCGTGGAACATAAACCATTTTTCCTTTTCCAGAATTAATTCGCCTACAGGCACCCCTTTCCAGAAAATTTCATTTCCGTTTTTTGTAATGATAATAACAAATACTGCTTCAGGGAAACTAGTGTCGGCAATTGTCCATCCCTCAATTTTCATTTTGATATTATTGGACTTTAAGTTTTCAGGAAAGTCCATTTCAACTCCTAAGCCGTATTGTTCCAATGAATCAGTTAAAGAAAAACCATAACCCGAATGGCCCAACCCGGTTACAAAAGTTGAGGAGCCAATCCAAAAACCTTCACTGTATTCTCCTTCAAGATCATTAAAATATGTTTGTGCCTCTGCTTTAACAACTGTAAAGAAAACAACTATAATTGCTATTAATGTTATTATAAAATTATGTAGAGGTTTTCTTTTTTCCATCATTAATTACTTCCTGATTATCTATATCACATATTTAAACCCTCAAAAATATATTATAAATCTCATATTTATATGTATTAAGAATATTTTAGAATGACTTTATTAAATGTACCCACATAAGTGAAAGTAAATCAGAAGTATATCTCGCTAATTAGCAATTGAAAATCAGGCAATTTTATTTAGTTATTTCTTCTTTAAGATTGATTTTATGCTTTAGTTTGCAAAAAATTATAATAATGGAATTATTCGATACATCCTCGCTTTGGTTTACTTACGGGACATTACCTTTTTTGATTTTTTTATCCAGAATTATTGACGTTTCTCTGGATACTTTAAGAATTGTTTTTATTTCAAAAGGAGATAAACTTATTGCACCTATACTTGGATTTTTTGAAATTTTAATTTGGTTAATGGCCATTACCAGAATAATGCAAAATCTTGATAACATTAGTTGTTACCTTGCCTATGCGGGAGGTTTTGCTGCCGGAAATTATATAGGTTTGAAAATAGAAGAGAAACTGGCAATGGGAATTCAAATGTTCAGAATTATTACCCAAAAAGATGCTTCACTCCTCATAGAATATCTTTCAGAAAGTGGTTTTGGCGCTACAGCAATTGAGGCCAGTGGGATAAATGGTAAAGTGCATGTTATTTATTCGGTAGTAAAAAGAAGTGAAAACATGAAAATGATTGAAATTATTAATAAATTTAACCCTAACGCCTTTTATTCCATTGAAGATATAAGAAAAGTAAATGAAATGAATCCTACTGTGGGTGTAAGCAAAAACAAAATTATTCCTCGCTGGATGAGAAAAGGAAGATAGAAATTGCTGATTTCCTATTAAAGCAAAGAGAAACTAACTTTTGCAATTTAAATTGATTTTAAATAAGCCTTAAAATAGCACCAACTTCATAAATAACAGGATTTTTACAATAACTTTATACACTAATTTAAATTCCAGTGTTTTATGAAGAATTTATACTTGTTTGTTGTGGTTGCCTTAGTAGTTTCTTCCTGTTCAAATATTATGGATGAAAAAGTAAATACCAAAGGATATGAAGATTACCTTAATATCATAAATAGTACTGATACTCTCGACACACGCCAGAAAGAATATATAATTACGCAGTCGAAAGAAATGATAATCCAGGCCGGTATTGCTGAAAAAGAAATGACTTCCATAGGCCTTAAAAGGGACACTTCCGAAATACAAACCTTCGGAGAGTTCTTTTCCGATGTTGCCAATTTGTGGAAAAGCAGAAATGCTCAACTTAAAAAACAAATGCAGGCCAATATAATTATAGATACTTCCAATTTACAAGTGATAGTAAGAAAATCACATGTGGAAATGGGTGAAATAGTAAACAAGGAATTGAGTTTTGTGAAAATAAAAAAATACCCCTATAAAAGTTATTATTGGTGTATCGATTATACCTTAAAAGCCGAGGGCTCGGCAATTGTAAATCATAATATTAAAAATCTGGATGGCTTTGCCTTGAACGATTTATACGAAAACTGGTTTACAAAAGTTTACGATAGTTTGTATGAATTTACTGTAACTGCAAATAAATATACCTGTTATCATGATTACGACAGGGAAAAGGAAAATATCACCTATTACGACTGGCAGAAATATTATGAAAAAGGCTATTTCCCTGATTATATTATAAAACGCCGTGCCAAAAAGGAAATAAAAAAACTGGAAGAAAGATTCGACAGGCTGAATAAAGTAAGTTTCATACTAAACAAAATTTCTCTTAGCGGAAACCCACCTTTGGGAACAGAAAGCATTGATAATGAATTTCTCTCGGATACGGAATATAAAGAGTGGAAATCAATTGGGATTATTAAAAACGACTCGGCTACCATAAAGAGGCTTATGGTAAAGTATGGCATAAATAATTAAATCTTCTGATTTAAATTTCTCTAATTTACTATCCAATAATGTTTGTATTTTTAGCCGTCAAAATCAAACATTATGAAACGTTATTTCTTATTTTCTTTAATCCTTTTTTTTTCATTAAGTGCATTTTCGCAGCATGAGCCACAAAAGTATGTTCCCGAGACCGACAGTCTGGTATTGCAAAAACTCGAGCAATGGCAAAACATGAAGTTTGGTTTGTTAATGCATTGGGGTGCTTACAGCCAGTGGGGAATAGTGGAGTCGTGGTCGATTTGCCCTGAAGATTATGGCTGGTGTGAAAGGAAAAAAGGAAGTAGTCCTGAGAATTATTTTGAATATGTAAAAGAATATGAAAACTTAAAAACAACTTTTAACCCTGTTAATTTCGATCCTGAAAAATGGGCAAAAGCAGCAAAAAATGCAGGTATGAAGTATGTTGTTTTTACAACAAAACATCATGATGGTTTTAGTATGTTCGACACCCAATTAACTGACTATAAGGTTACCGACAGTGCTTGCCCTTTTTATTCCAACCCTAAATCAAATATCACCAAAGAGGTTTTTAACGCATTTCGAGATCAGGGCCTGTGGACGGGTGCTTATTTCTCGAAACCCGACTGGCATAATGATAATTATTGGGATCCATATTTCCCGCCAAAGGACAGAAACGTTAATTATGATCCTGAAGAATATCCTGAAAAGTGGGAAAAATATGTTCAATTTACTCAGGGTCAGATTATGGAGTTAATGAGTGATTATGGAAAAGTAGATATCCTTTGGCTTGATGGAGGCTGGGTAGCAAAGCAATCGAAAGAAGATATGGAAGAATTCTATGCTGAAAGAGCAGAGAAATCGAAGTCGGGATTTATAAAAAATGGTATAGTAAATCAGAATATCCGCATGGATGAACTGGTTGAGAAAGCGAGAAAAAAACAGCCGGGTTTAATAGTTGTGGACAGAGCAGTGGAAGGTAAGAACCAAAATTATCTAACTCCTGAAAATCAAATTCCTAAGGAGGCATTACCATATCCATGGGAATCGTGCATTATTGCAGGTGGTGGATGGTCGTGGGTGCCAAATGCCAAATATATGAGCGGATATAAAGCCATAAATATATTGGTAGATATAGTTGCAAAAGGAGGTAATTTATTGCTAAACATCGCTCCCGGTCCTGATGGTAGTTGGGATGAAGGAGCATATAAACTCCTTGATGAAGTCGGAAATTGGATGGATATAAACAGCGAGGCCATTTATGGCACCAACGCAATTTCTCCTTATAAGGAAAGCAATATTTGCTTTACACAAAATGGTAGTAGTATTTATGCCATTTATGTGATGGATGAAAATCAAAATAAAATTCCTTCGGAAATAAAAATATCTTCCTTTAAAAGCAGCAAAAAAACGAAAATTCAACTTTTGGGAACAGGTAAAAAATTGAAATGGAAACAAACTAAAGACGGGATTATAATTAATATACCTGATAAATATCAAAATAATCTTCCCTCAAAATATGCTGTTGTTTTTAAAATCAGTTCTGTAAAAATGTGAGCATCATGAAAATAAAAACATATATCATTCTTATCATTGCTTCTTTATTATTATTCCCAAAAGCAAACTTCTGTCAGGATAATTCAGACAGCACTAAATTCCAGTGGTTTGCCGATGCTAAACTTGGGATATTCATCCATTGGGGAATTTACTCTGTTAACGGAATAGATGAATCATGGTCGTTTTACAATGGCTTGATTTCATATGAGGATTATATGAAACAACTTTCCGGCTTTAATGCTGAAAATTACAATCCCAAGGAGTGGGCTAATCTTATAAAAGAAAGCGGAGCAAAATATGCTGTAATTACTTCAAAACACCACGATGGTGTGGCCTTGTGGGATAGTAAATTCAGCGATTTGAATGTAGTAAAGAAAACTCCTGCAAAAAGAGATTTGCTAAAACCTTTTGTGAAAGCCCTGCGAAAAGAAGGTTTGAAAACCGGTATTTATTATAGTTTGCTCGACTGGTCAAATGATGATTATCCAAACTTTACCAAAGAGAAAAAGAGATACGAAAACGACAGCATTAAGTGGGATAAGTTTGTAAAATTTAACTTTGGCCAGATAACTGAAGTTATGGATAATTATAATCCTGATTTAATGTGGTTTGATGGCGATTGGGAACAGTCGGCTGAGCAATGGCATGCAACAGAAATCCGAGAACTTCTCCACCACAAAAATAGCAATATCATCATTAACAGTCGTTTACAAGGCTATGGCGATTATGCCACTCCTGAGCAAGGACTACCAATTTACAATCCAAAAGATAAATTATGGGAGTTATGTATGACTATGAACGATTCTTGGGGATACCAGCCTAATGATAAAAATTACAAAACCCCTTATGAGGTTATCAGAATTTTTTCAGACGTAATCTCCATGGGAGGTAACCTATTACTTGATATTAGTCCCAGGGCCGATGGTACAATTCCTGAAGAACAGATAAAAGTTCTGGAAGAATTGGGTAGATGGAATAAAAAGCATTCAAAGGCAATTTTCGGCACAAAAGCCGGAATACCAAGAGAATATTATGCAGGCCCCAGCACCACTTCTGCCAATGGCAAAATATTATATCTCTTTGTTGAAGGTAATCCTAAGGGTCCTATAATGCTTAAAGGTATTAAAAATAAAGTTGAAAATATCTGGGTAGTTGGGAAAGGAAGCAAACTAAATTACGATATAAAAATGAAGGCCTGGTGGAGTTCGGTTCCCGGAATAGTTTTTATTGATTTGCCTGCAAACTTAACCGACAAATATCTTAGTATTATCGCCGTACAACTGGAAGGCAATAAAATTAAACTTCATGAGTTTACTTCTAATTAACAGGTTTTTATATTTTAGTTGAAATTTTTAAGATGAAAAAAACTGGTATTCCCAGCCTTGACCTGGGAGATTTCCTAAAAGGAGATAATAAACTAAAGCAACAATTTGTTGCCAAACTAGGTGAGGCTTATGCTGAAATCGGATTTGTTTCCATTAAAAATCACGGTATTTCAGAAAAAACTATTGATGATTTATACGATAAGATAAAGGAGTTTTTCGCTCTCCCAATAAATACCAAACAAAAATATGAACTTGCCGAAACCGGCGGACAAAGGGGATATACTTCCTTTGGTAAGGAACATGCCAAAGATAGTTCCGAAGGCGACTTAAAGGAGTTTTGGCATTTTGGTCAGGAGGTTCACAATAATGAATATCCCCAAAATGTTTATGTTTCAGAAATCCCCGATTTCCTGGAAACAGGACTAAATGCCTATAGAGAGTTTGAAATGGCCGGAAGAAATATCCTTAAAGCCATAGCCATTTATCTGGATTTAGATGAAAATTATTTTGAAGAATATGTAATTGGAGGCAACAGTATATTACGTCCAATTCACTATCCTCCTATAAAAGACACAAATACAAATGCTGTGAGAGCAGGCGCCCACGAAGACATAAATCTCATAACTTTATTGGTTGGAGCTAGTGCCGAAGGATTGCAGGTTTTGAGCCATCAGGGTGAATGGATTGATGTTACTGCAATTGAAGGTCATATTATTGTAAATGTTGGTGATATGCTTCAAAGATTAACCAATGGAGTTTTGCGTTCAACTACTCACAGAGTTGTAAATCCCGAAGGAAGTAAAGCATCCACAAGCAGATATTCAGTACCATTTTTTCTGCATCCCATATCTACAATGCCCTTAAACAGTATTGAAAGTTGTGTAAAAGACCACAAACTTTTTGAGGACATTACGGCTGGAGATTACCTAACCGAAAGACTTAAAGAAATCGGTTTAATGTAAATTATTGCCTGGGTTTCTTTTTTAGTAATTCCGACGTAAGATCTTCTCTTCCAATATCTTTCAATCGTTTTTTTATTTTGTTGCGGTATTCATTTTTATACCAAAAGAAGAACATATTCTGTGATTTTTTCTCTTCCGAATTTCTTGCTGTATAAACCGGCTTTAAAGTATAAGGATCGAAACCACTATAATATGTAACAGTAGCCAGAGTCATTGGTGTAGGAGTAAAATCCTGAACCTGCTCAAGTCGTAGTCCTGCCGACTTAGTTTCGGCAGCCAGTTCAGCCATATTTTCATCTTTACATGATGGATGACTGGAAATAAAATAAGGTATTACCTGCTGATTTAAACCGGCATCTTCACTGTATTGCTTGAACTTTTTTACAAATTCGTAATACAGACTGAAGCTTGGCTTACGCATGGCTTTCAATACCTCATCGGAGGTATGCTCAGGAGCAATTTTCAACCTGCCTGAAACATGATGTTGCGACAATTGCTTAATATATTCTTCCATATCCTCACCACCATTTTTATTGTTGTTAGGAGATAGTATATCGTATCTTATTCCACTTCCAATGGTAAGTTTTTTTACATCTTCAATTTCTGTAACTTTTTTATAAAGTTCTGTAAGTTCCTTATGGGAAGTATTAAGGTTAAAACAAACTTTCGGGAATATACAGGAAGGACGTTTACATTTTTTACAAATGCTTTGATCCTTACCCTTCATCTTATACATATTAGCTGAAGGACCTCCCAAGTCTGTCAAATAACCTTTAAAATCAGGAAGTTGAGCAATCTTTCTAACCTCCTTTAAAACCGAATCTTCCGATCTCGATGAAATAAATTTCCCCTGATGGGCAGAAATTGTACAAAAACTACAGCCCCCAAAACATCCTCTATGGACGTTTACAGAAAACTTGATCATCTCATAAGCAGGAATATCACCACGCTTTTTATATTTAGGATGTGGTAATCTGGTATATGGCAACTCGAATATCTCATCAATTTCTTTGGTCTCCAGAAATGCAAAAGGAGGGTTTACAATTATAAAATTATCATTAGTTTCCTGAATTATCCTATTGCTCCCTTCCATTGCATTCGACTCAACCTCAATAACTTTGAAGTTGGCAGCATAGGCTTTTTTATCTTTTAAACATTCCTCATGTGGATTAAGATATACATCGGTCCAGTTCTTATTTTGAGGAATCTCCTCCTTACTTTTAACCAAAACAGAAGTCTGTCTAACGCTGGTTATCTTCTCAAAAGGAACACCTTTTTGCAACAAACCAACCACCTCTTTTATTGGCTTTTCCCCCATTCCATAAACCAAAAGATCGGCTCCCGATATGGCTAACATGGAAGGCATTAATTTATCCTGCCAGTAATCGTAATGAGTAAAGCGTCGTAAAGAAGCTTCTACGCCACCGATTACCACAGGAACTTCAGGATATATTTTTTTAATAACCTGTGTATAAACTTTTACTGCATAATCTGGTCGGTAACCTGCTTCATTTCCTGCTGTATATGCATCGTTAGAGCGAATTCGTTTACCAGCAGTATAATGATTTACCATCGAATCCATAACACCTGCTGATACACCAAAAAACAATCGGGGAATACCAAGTTTTTTAAAATCACGTAAGTCATCCTGCCAGTTAGGTTGAGCCACGATAGCAACTTTCAAGCCCATGCTTTCCAAAACTCTTCCTATAACTGCATTTCCAAAACTTGGGTGGTCGATATACGCATCGCCTGTAAACAAAATTACATCCAGTTGTTCCCAGCCACGAGCCCTTACTTCCTTCAAAGTAGTTGGCAGCCACTCTTTAATATCCGGTCTGTCCATGTTTGCAAAGATAGGCAAATGGTTAAAGAACAGTTATGCGTTTTTAATTATGAATTATGAGTGGAATAATTGGCAATTTAGTCATTAGTGGTCATTTTTAACTTTATAAACTTTAGGCAATGTAACTCTATGAACTTAAACATGTTGCTTGTGTCAAATTGCAAGGTACAAGTTTTGATTTTGGTTTATCAATAACTCCATTATTTTAAATAACTTTAGTGCCCTTTATGAACTTTAGCCTTTTCCCGATAGCCATCGGGATTAGCCTTTAGCCTTTATATTTTACTTCAAATCCCTCTTATTCAGAATGAATGATATAGATCCGAGATAAAGGGCAAACCATCCCAAACTAATGAGAAATGATTTAATTGATACATAATCCTGTATTTCTCTGAAGATATATTTCCCGAAGGGAACAGTAATCAGATTATTTAAGGCTTTTATAGGGAAAAACTGTGCAATTTGAGGCATAATACCATCCTTAAAATAGGGGGCATTTTCAAATATTGCCACTGCTATAGGCTCGAACATAAATGTGTATAAAAACAAAGCCACAATTACAAAACCCGATTTTTTAATTATTAGCGATAAAAGAAATGCCAGAGAACAGTAAACCACTATATCGTAGAAATAAGCAAACAAAAATTGCATATTATCGAAGACTACTGAAAAACCAAAAACGTGGGAATAAATCATTCCATTGATAAGGCCCGAAACAAATACAAAAAGTGTACTGGTTGCTGCCAACGCAACTATCATCATCATCTTACTGGCCAGATATTCCTTTTTACTAATACCATCTATAACATTCTGACGTAATGTATTGTATGTAAGGTCGTTGTTTACAGAAATAATTACTATAAAGGCAACAAATATTTTGGCAAATGAACCCAAATAAGTAATGTTTTGCCAAATGTCGGGAAAGTCGAATATTGGTAAAATAGTTGGATCGATTCCATTGAAGTCGGCGCCTTGATCTTTTAACCACTCTAAAAACAATGCTCCACCTGAGGCTATGATAAGCAGAGCAAGGAGATACATGGATATCAATATCCAGAAAACCCTGTAGTTTTTTATTTTAAGCCATTCTAGTTTTAATGCTCTAATCATGTTCTTTCAGGATTTTTAAAAATTCTTTCTCAAGTGAATTAGTGTGGGTATTTAATTTTTGAAGAATGATTACATTTTTAAAGCAGAACTCATTTATCTGCATGGCATTAAAACCATTTTTTAAAGTAATAGTAAGTACATCAACACCATTTTCAATTTTTTCTATTCCCTCAAAATTATCTAAGATGTTTTTCAATGAATTCAGATCCTTGCTTTTAACTTCTACCTTATTAATTTCTCCAAGGGTTTCGCTAACTGCACCTTCATGGATTTTAACTCCTTGTTTCAAAACACAAAAATGAGTACATACTTTTTGTACTTCGTCGAGAAGATGGCTTGCTATTAATATGGTTTTTCCTTGGTTTGCAATATCAACAATAAGTTGTCGAACCTCAGCAATTCCTTGCGGATCGAGGCCATTTGTTGGCTCATCGAGTATTAATACAGGAGGATCTGACAATAGTGCTGCACCAATTGAAAGGCGCTGTTTCATTCCAAGACTATAGGTTTTAAACTTATCATCTTTGCGCTCATAGAGTCCAATTTGCTTTAAAACATCATCAATTCTGTCCTTGCCTGCTTTTTTGATATGGGCTACAATTTCCAGATTTTTCACTGCAGTTAAATAAGGTAAAAAGCAAGGTGTTTCTAATATTGATCCTATTTGCTTACGTGCTTCTATATTGGGCATTCCCTCAAACCATGAGAAACTACCACTATCCGGCGCTACAACATCCAGTATCATTCCTAAAGTAGTTGTTTTTCCACTTCCGTTGGGGCCAAGTATTCCATAAATCTGACCGGGCTGCACCTCCAGATCCAGTTTTTGTACAGCTTTTATTTTTCCAAATGATTTTGAAAGTTGTTGTATTTTAAGGGTGCTTTTCAAACTGCGATGTATTTAAATCTAAAATATTAATAAAATCACCATCTTTAATGCTGTTAAAGATTTTAGGTATTTCTTCCCACTTTAAATCTCCATTCAAATAAAATGCCATAGATGAGCTTGCATCACTAAAAACTCCAACATATTGCATATCACTTTGCTCAGGGCTAACTAAAAGAGAGACATTATAATCGCCTCCAGTTATAGATATATACTCTTCGAAGCCTTTTTTTCTGAAATCATCCAGCATGCCATCGTATAATCTGTCGGCCACACTAATGGAATCCAGTTTGTAAACGAGTAATTTTTCAACACCATTAACTGCTTCATTGAATTCAGGATTTCCTGAGATATTTAGCATGCGCAATGTACTGGGATAAAAGCAAAAAGCCCTCTCTTTATGAGAGTCGGCAAATTCTTTAAACAGGTTTTCCTGTCCTTGTACAGACAGGAAAACTGTTAGAGAAATTAATATCAAAAAAAATCTATTATTAATCATTGTCTTCGTGGTGACCTTTGTCTTTATCATGATTTTCGTAATGGAAATTGCCAAGGTTTTTCATGCCATTCATTTTCATACCATTTGCAATTTTACTAACATTCTTCAAATCAATTTCGCCATAAAGGCTCAAAAGTACAAATTCATTCTTTCCACCAACTACCATAATCATTTCACTTACGATACCATTTTTTTCGATAATGGAAAATTTAACGTTCTCATCCCCATCTTTAACCGACATAAGTTCTTCATATCCTCCTTTGTCGATTTCAGCAGCTACTTTTTTATACATTCCCATGGGATTTTCAATGCTGTCTCCAACAATTATTTTTAATCCTTCGAGTTTGCTAATAGCTTGCATAAACTCAGTTTCTTCCTCTGTATCTCCTTCGAAATTAGCAAATAAAGAGAACATTTTCTGATTTATAGTTACCTTGGTAAACTGATCATTATCGGCATATTTTTCAAAATATTTGTTGATAATGGAGTTTTGAGCCATCATTGTCATGGATATGGCCAATCCTGCTAAAATTAATGTCAATCGTTTCATTTTATTCAATTTTTACTTATTAATACTGTTTTTTACTTCATTTATTTTTTCTATTCTTGATGAATAGGCTTTTCCTTTATTTAGTTCGCTACTTACTAACCTCAAGGCTTGCAGACTAACTTCATAGGCCTGTTGAGGATTTGTAATTTCATAAGGATCGGGCTTTTCATAATTATTGTACCCTATGGCAAAAGCAATCATAATTACAATAGTAGCCGCTATGGAAGAAACTCTCCATATGAATGCATTCCTGTTTTTAGGATAGGTAAACTCAATTTTACCTTGCTCCTGTTTTCTTTCTTCCAACTCCTTGAAAAATATTTTTTCGGGGCTCTCTTCCTTCTGTTTATTAAGAAGGACTTTTAAATCTTTCTCTTCTTCAACAGAAGTTTCACCTCTCCAATATTTTTCTCTCAGTTTATTAATTTGCGATTCCATATCCTTCTATTTTTTGAAATGATGATTTAATTTTCTGTCGTGTACGATGAACACTTACTTTAACATCCGATAAACTCAATGACATTATCTCTGCTATTTCCTGATATGTCATTTCTTCAACTTCGCGCAGATGAAAAATTTCACGGTTTTTTTGAGAAAGTGAATCCATTATTTTATCGAGCCATAATTTGCTGTCTTTTAAAATAGATTCAAAGTCTGTCTCCTCCGTATTCGAAACATTTACTAAAGCCTCATCACCTATTGTATACCTATTTGTTTTAACCCAGTCGTAGCATTGATTTCGGGTTATTCGCATAGCCCACGAATCGTAACTCTTTATTTTTGGAAGAATTTTTCTCTTCTCCCATATCTTCAATAAACAATCCTGAACAACATCATTTGCCAAATCGCTGTCTTTCAATATTGAAAATGCATAACGATACATCTTTTGTGTGACTGGCATTATTTTATGTTCAAAGATTTTTTTCGACATTTTTATTTCTACATTTCAAATAGGAGACGACAGTTGTTGCTCAAAGTTACAAAAGTGGTTGAATTTTAGGTTAAAAATTCCTTAAGTTGTGAATGATGAGTTTTGAGTTAAAGTGATAACTAATAATTAATTGATAAGGATTCAAATTATTAATTTTTTCTATTCACCATAATAATCGATAACTAATTACTAATGACCAATAACTAGGCGTCTTGTTCCAAAACCGTCTTTTTAAAATCCTCTAGGCTATAGGCATTATTTACATTAAAATCACCTATCTGAGTTCTTCTTAACTCAGTTAGAAATGCTCCTTTTCCGAGTTCTTCTCCAAAATCTCTTACCAAACTTCTTATGTAAGTCCCCTTAGAACAACTAATTGCAAAATCAATATTGGGTAAATTAATATTCAGAATATTAAAATAATTTATTCTAACATCCCTTGATTTCAATACAACATCTTCATTGTTTCTGGCATATGTAAAAGCCCTTTTGCCTTCAATTTTTATGGCAGAATATTGTGGTGGAATTTGCTTTATTTCACCTTCAAATTTTTTGGCTGCTTGATTAAAACTTTCAATATCAACATCTGAAATGTCAAATTCCTTGTCAATTTCAGTCTCTTTGTCGAAGGAAGGAGTAGTTGCTCCAAAATGCATGGAACCCACATAAACTTTGTCCATACCCTGATACTCATCAATTTTTTTGGTAAACCTGCCTGTACAAATTATTAATAATCCAGTGGCAAGAGGGTCTAAAGTGCCGGCATGGCCTACTTTTAATTTTTTCCATCCATAAATCTTTCGTAAAAAACCCCGAATATGATTTACCACATCGAAAGAAGTCCATTCATATGGCTTGTCGATAAGCAGCATTTCGCCTTGCTCAAAATCAAGATTTCTTCGTAACATTATTAGATTAAAAAAGTATAAATAATAGCTATTGTTCCAACAATAAAACAATATCCAGCAAACCAACTAAGTTTTGCTTTCTTAACTAATGAAATCATCCATGTACATGCTAGAATACCGGTTAGCAAAGCAGAAATAAATCCAGTACTAAGTGGGATTAATAAGTCGGGGGTATAGTGTATTTCTCCTGACATTAAATCTTTTGCCATTGCTCCCAATATTAATGGAACAACCATTAAAAATGAAAACCTTGCTGCTTTTGATCTATCGATGCCAAGAATAACACTTGTAGAAATTGTAGCTCCTGATCGAGAAATACCTGGTATTATGGCTATTGCTTGTGAAATGCCGATAATAACGGAATGCCAATATCCAACACTTTTATTGGTCGTTTTTGCACGATCTGCTAACAACAATAATACTGCCGTAACTATAAGCATTGAGCCAACTAATAATAATCTACCCCCAAACAGCGACTCTATTTCATCGTTGAAGAAAACGCCAATAACTCCTGCAGGAATCATAGAAATGATTATTTTTAAGGAAAATTTTGTTTGCTCATTCCATTTGAATTGAAACAAGCCAATAAAGATTTCTAATAAATCTTTTCTAAAAACCACAATGGTGCTAAGAGCAGTTGCAGCATGCAAAACCACTGTCATAAGAAGGCTTTCTTCAGGTAAACTTGTGTCACCAAGGATGTATTTAGCTATTTCTAGATGTCCACTACTACTAACTGGAAGGAATTCGGTAAGACCCTGAATTATTCCTAAAATTATTGCTTCTAACCAATCCATAATTATTTAGGGCGTTTCATAATTGCAAAAAACTCAACTACAAAACCGGCAATAATCAATAAAGGAGAAAGTACTAATCTTTGAAAATTAAATAGTGAATAACTGAATACATCAGGATCATCGCTGCCCCCTCCTGCCATTAGCAGAAAGCCGACCATAAGTAGAATTAATCCCAATATCAGATATTTATAGTTTTCACGACCAAAAACAAATTCCTTCTTGTTTTCCAAATCTTTTGTATTTGCCATTAATTATTAATTTTTGTCAAAAATAAATGAAAATCCTTAATAGGACTTTTTATTATGGATTTTAATTAACATATCTTATGATTATTAGGCATATAATTTATCAGAATCCATTCTTAAATACTTGCTAACTGCTGTAGCTGTTGATAATCCCGTAAGTATTAAACCACAAATAAGAATGGCTACAAACAGATAAATTAATGTTAAATTGTCGGAAATTAGCCTCAATTCCGGTATATTTTGCCTTAAAACTTCTATTATCCCTAATAATAATAAAATTGCCAATGCAGCACTTATGGAACCCTGCAAAATACCTTTTATCACAAAAGGCTTTCTTATAAATGCTTCGGTAGCACCAACCAATTGCATACTTCTTATGGTAAATCTCTTGGAATAAACCGATAAACGAATTGTATTATTTATTAACGCAATAGCAATTATCAATAATAATATGCTAAAAGCCAGCATTACCAATCCTATTTTTCTAAGGTTTTTGTTTATAATATTAACCATGGATTTCTGATAATAAACTTCCTTAACATTATCATCCTCCATGATGTATTGTTCTATAACAGCCAAACTATCATTATTTGCCCAATTGGCATTTAATCTTATATCAATAGAAGGTAAAAGTGGATTGTCATCTTCACTCATAAAGTCCACAAAATCATCACCTAAAATCTTTTTTAATCGTTTTGATGCCTCCTCGCTGGTAATATATTCGGTAGTTTTAACGAAATTCTTAGTGTCCAGATGCTTTTGTAGTTTAATAATGTCTGCTTCTTTTACATCAGTTTTCATAACAATTTCGAAACCAATATTCTCTTTAATATAATTAGATAGATTATTGGCATACAGCATAATAAGTCCTAAAAAGCCAAGTGTAAATAATACCAAACTAACACTTATTACGGAAGTAAAATATGCTCCGTTAACACGCCTTTTTTGTGTATTGGTTTTCGATTTATTCATATATTGCTAAATTATAAAATTCCTAAACATCAATTCAACAAATGATTATTTTCGCAGCAAGTTTAAATTTTATAAAATGCGACAATTAATAACAGGGTTTTTTGTGATGGTTTTGGGCATTGCTATGTCTCAAAACACAAAAGTCTATAATAAGAACCTTGAGGTAATTAGTAGTATTGATGAGTATCAAAAAATGATAGATGAAAATCCAAATTTTGAATTGGTGGATCTTGAGGATTTTGTTCCCGGTATTAAACTGGATATTCGATATGCAACAGAAAATAATTTCACAGAACAAAAGGTATATGAAAGTGCCAAAGCTTATGCAAGATGGCCTGTTGCCAAAGCTTTGTTGATAATACAACAGGAACTATCCAGAAGAAATATGGGTTTAAAAATATTTGATGCCTACAGGCCTTATGCAGCAACAGTATTATTTTATGAAATTTATAAAGATACTACTTATGTTGCTTCTCCATGGTCGGGTTCACGACATAACAGGGGTGCTGCAGTAGATTTGAGCATAGTTGATTTAGATACAGGAGAAGAAATTCAAATGCCCACCGGCTATGACGATTTTACAGAAGTTGCGCACCCTGATTATATGAATCTGCCTGATAATGTTTTGGGAAATCGTAATTTTCTTATAACTACTATGCAAAAGCATGGCTTTAAGGTATATCCATACGAATGGTGGCATTTCGATTTTGTGGGCTGGCAGGAGTTTCCTTTAATGGACCTTTCTTTTGAGCAATTGGAAAAACAAAAAAACACTGATAAACAGAATTAAAAATATAAAAGATAATTTAGTAATGGGATACGATTTCGGAAGAATAGAAAATAAATGGCAGAAATATTGGGCTGAAAATAAAGTCTTTAAGGCCGAAATAGATAAAGATAAACCAAAATATTATGTTTTAGACATGTTCCCTTACCCCTCGGGCGCAGGACTACATGTTGGTCACCCACTAGGATATATTGCATCGGATATTTATTCAAGATATAAAAGACATAAAGGTTTTAATGTTCTTCACCCTATGGGGTATGATGCCTATGGTCTTCCGGCCGAACAATATGCCATACAAACCGGAACACATCCCGAAGAAACAACTGAAAAAAATATAAAAAGATACCGCCAGCAACTGGATCAGATTGGATTTTCATTCGACTGGGACAGGGAAGTAAGAACCAGCGATCCCAATTATTATAAATGGACACAATGGACATTCATTCAACTGTTTAACTCTTGGTATAATGTTGACAAAAACAAGGCTGAAAACATTCAAACTCTCTTAAAGGAATTTGAAAACAAAGGCAGTAAAGGTATAAATGCAGCATGCAGTGAGCATGATGAATTCACCGCAGAACAATGGAATGCTTTTACAGAATTAGAGCAACAGAATGTTCTCATGGATTATCGCCTTGCCTATTTAAAGGATACTGTTGTGAATTGGTGTCCGGCATTAGGAACAGTTTTAGCAAATGATGAAGTAAAAGACGGACTTTCTGAAAGAGGAGGTCATCCTGTAGAGCGCAAACTTATGAAACAATGGTTGCTCAGGATTACCGCTTATTCTCAACGTTTGTTGGATGGCTTGGATGAAATAGAATGGACAGAAGCCCTAAAAGAATCGCAGCGAAACTGGATAGGCCGTAGCGAAGGTGCATCCATCGATTTTAAAATTAAAAATCTGGATGAGAAACTGGAGGTTTTTACAACCCGCCCAGATACAATTTTCGGGGCCACATTTATGGTTGTTGCTCCTGAGCACGAACTTCTGGAACAACTTATTACTTCTGATCAAAAAAAGGAAGTTGAAGAGTATGTAGCCTGGGCTAAAAACCGTTCGGAACGTGAGAGAATGACTGAAGTAAAAAAAGTAACCGGTGTATTTACTGGCTCTTATGCGGTAAATCTGGTTAGCGGAGAAGACATTCCAATCTGGACAGCCGACTATGTGCTTGCTGGTTATGGAACCGGTGCAATTATGGCTGTTCCCGGTCACGATAGCAGAGACTTTGCCTTTGCACGATATTTTAAATTACCAATAATTCAGGTAGTTGTTGCCAAAGGAGAAGAGGCAGGCAACGTTGATGTTTGGGATGATTCATACGATGCCAAAGATGGCCTAATGATAAATTCCGGTTTTATAAATGGAATGGAAGTTAAAGAGGCCATAAGCAAAGTAATAAACGATGTTGAAGAAAAAGGCATTGGTTATGGAACAATAAATTACCGCTTGCGCGATGCTATTTTCAGTCGCCAGAGATATTGGGGTGAACCATTCCCTATTTATTATAAAGACGGAATGCCTTATGCTCTGGATGAATCGGAATTGCCATTAAAACTGCCTGCAGTAGATAAATATTTACCCACCGAAGATGGAAAACCACCTTTGGCCAGAGCAGAAAACTGGACTACCAAAGACGGATACCCACTGGAAACCAACACTATGCCAGGTTTTGCCGGTTCAAGTGCATATTATTTGAGATATATGGATCCTCATAATGACGAGGAATATTTTTCGAAAGAAGCCAATGAATACTGGAAAGATGTGGATCTTTACATTGGTGGTGATGAACATGCTGCGGGACACCTCATTTATTCAAGATTCTGGAATAAATTTTTGTTTGACCTCGGTATGGTATGCGAAGAGGAACCTTTTAAAAAACTAATAAATCAGGGAAAAATTCAGGGCCGTTCTAATTTCGTATATCGTATTACGGGAACAAATAAATTTGTATCTCATTCGCTAAGAAAGGATTACGATACACAGGCTTTACATGTTGACATAAATTTGGTTAGCAACGATATACTTGATGTTGATGCTTTTAGAGCCTGGCTTCCTGAATATAAAAATGCTGAATTTATTTTAGAGGATGGAAAATATGTTTGCGGTTATGAGGTTGAGAAAATGTCGAAATCAAAACATAATGTTCAAAATCCTGATAACCTGATTGAAAAATATGGTGCCGATACTTTAAGGGTTTATGAAATGTTCCTGGGACCATTGGAGCAGGATAAGCCTTGGGATACAAATGGTATTGAAGGTGTATTTCGTTTCTTACGTAAATTCTGGAGACTATTTTTCGATGATGAGGATAATTTCCTTGTTAACGACGACGAGCCTAGTGATGATGAACTAAAAACACTTCATAAAACCATAAAAAAACTGGATTCAGATATTTTGCGTTTTTCATTTAATACAGGAGTTAGTGCTTATATGATTTGTGTTAACGAACTCAGCGATTTAAAATGCCATAAGCGCAGTATACTTGAACCTTTAACTATACTTTTAAGTCCTTATGCACCACATATTTGCGAGGAGATATGGGAGAAACTCGGCCATAATGAAAGTATTAGCACCGCTGCTTTTCCTATTCACAATGAAGAATATTTGAGCGAAAACTCTTTCGAATATCCGATATCCTTCAATGGTAAAATGAGATTTAAAATTAAACTACCTGTAGATATGCCCAAGGCAGATATCGAGAAGGCCGTTATAGAAGCCGAAGATGCTCAAAAGTGGCTGGAAGGAAAAACAATTAGAAAAATTATTGTGGTTCCAAACAGAATAGTTAACCTTGTTGTTGGTTAATTTATTTTAACGCCATACAAGCAATTGTTTAGTTATTTTTGTCTCAATATGATTAAAAACACCATTATATTTCTGTTTGTATTTGGAATACTTCAAATATCACATGCCCAGGAAAGCATTGAAAATAATGCGTTTAAGGCTGGAGAAGAGTTAAAATACAGGGTGTTTTATAGTTCTTCTTTGGGAAATTTGACTGCCGGAGAAGCCATATTAAAAGTAGAAGAATGGAAGGAAAGTAATTCTGCAGATAACAAATCCTTCTTTCACATTACAGGAATTGGAAATTCAAAAGGCTTTTTCGATTGGTTTTATAAAGTTCGTGATCGTTTTGAAACTCATATCGATCAGGAAACATTATTACCATATATGTTTGTCAGAAGGACAAGAGAAGGTAAATACAAATACGATGATGATGTTTTCTTCGACAGAGAAAATCTACTCGCCAAAAGCCGGAGAGAAATAAAACCAATCCCAAAGGATGTACATGATATCATCTCAGCGCTTTATTATTTAAGAGCCTTAAGTTTGGATAACTTTGAGCAAGACAGCACTTATCGCTTAAGTTTTTACCTCGACGATTCTTTATATCACACTACTATTAAGTATATAAGTAAAGGTAAAATGAAAACCACTTGGGGATGGATTGATTGTTTAAAATTTTCCCCTAAAGTTGCTACAGGAGAGGTTTTTTCAGATGAATATCCAATGGCAGTTTGGGTTACCGATGATGATAACCATCTGCCAATTATGGCTGAATCCAAAGTTGTTGTAGGATCAATTAGAATGGAATTAATTGAATATTCCGGACTTAAAAACAAACCGGCCTTTTTTAGGGAGAAGAACAAACAGGAATGAGTTAAAAACTTCCATGTTTACATTTATGCACTTATAGATGTGAAATATATCAATGCTTGAATAATTAAACAGACTTATTATAGGAATTTGATATGTTGCTGTTATTCAATCATGTACAAACATATGGGTTATTAAAAAACCTTAAACTAAAAGTAGCGGCATCATCTTTGTTTAATTGAAAAAAAAAATTCTTCTATGAATACAAAAAAGATATTAAATTTTATTGGGGTAATAGTAGCAGTTTTCTTGATTGCCGGTATATCGATAAATTCAAAAGTTATTGATTACGATAAAAAATGGAAACAAACTGAAGAATTTGTAAATGAAGGTTTACCAAAATCGGCATTAAAAGTTGTAGATGAAATATATAAAACAGCCAAAGAAGAGAACAACTCTCCTCAGTTAATTAAGAGTTTAATTTATAGGATAAGCCTTCAAAGTAAATTTCAGGAGGAAGGAATATTAAAGTCGATTGCATATTTCGAAAATGAAATAAAAACTTCTGAAGAACCTGTAAAACAAATACTTCAATCGCTAACAGCTAATCTTTATGAAGGATATTATTCTGAAAACAGATATAAAATCAATTCCAGAAATACTCTTGAAGATTATGAAAATGATGATATCTCCACCTGGGATGCATTATCTTTTGAAAAGAAAATTAAGTACTTATATCTACAATCTCTTGATAATTCTTCCTTTTTAAAGGAATTAAAACTACAGAAATATGCATTGGTACTAACTGATAAAGACAGCTCCAATTTTAAACTATATCCAAGTTTATACGATATTCTTGCTAACAGAACCCTAAATCATCTAACCGACAAAAACAATGTAGGTGACATTATTCCTTTAAGAGAGGTCAATTTTGATGTGGCTCTGGGAAATACATCTGTATTTTTAAAGTCATCAATTATTAGTGATACTGCAAACAGTGATGAAAAATTAATATCAGGCTTATTCAAGGATTTAATTAGTTTCCATCAGCAAAACAACGATACAACGGCACTTATCGACCTGGAGTTAAGACGATTAAGTTATTATAAAAAAAAGGCAAACGAATCATTAACTTATGATGATATCTACCTGAAATCGCTCTTCAATTTAAAATCAAAATTTAATGACAATCCCTCATCCGTTAGAATTTCTTTTGAAATAGGAAATGTTTATGAATATTATGGTAATCAATATAATCGCCTTGAGGGAGAAAAAAACAGATGGTATCTGGCAAAAGCACTTGAAGTATATAAAGAAGCAGTAAATAAGTTCCCAAATTCAAACTACACTGCTCAGTGTAAGTCACATATAAAATCTTTGGAAAAGCAAGAAGTTAGTATTACAAAGCATGATGTTGAACTTCCCGGCAAACCAATACTGGCTTCGCTGGATTTTAAAAACATAAACAAGTTATACTTCAGAATAATAAAAGCAGGAGAAGATTTTATTTCAGAGCCTTTCAGGTCGCATAAAAGTGAAGAGTTAACAGAACTTCTGCAATCAATACCTGTAAAACAATTTTCCATAGAATTGCCTAATTCAACTGATTATCAAACTCATAATTCTGAAATAAAGTTGCCAGCTTTAAATACGGGAGCATATTACATTCTCGCTTCTCCCGATTCAGTTTTTAATAATACCAGCCTTATTAGTAAATCATTTATTAATATTTCAAAGCTTTCGTACATTATTAAATCAAATAATGAGGAACAGATTAGCAGAATGTATGTTCTTGACAGAGAAACTGGTAAGGGTATTAAAAATGTAGAACTTACTATATTTCACAAATCAAATGATAATGGCAGAAGAGAATACGAATTAAAAGAAGTTGAAAAAATCAATAGTGGGAAAAATGGATTGATAGAGATAAATAGTATTCACAGAAATAATATCCGCTTCTATATTTTCCGCCTTAAAAAGGGAGATGATGTTCTATACTCCGGTGAGTATTTGAATTATTATGGTAATAGAAATGAAAGGACTACAAAACAAACGTGGCTATTTACCGACAGAGCCATTTATAAACCCGGTCAAACAGTTTATTTTAAAGGTATTTTAACCAGTAAAAAGACCAATAATTATAAATTGCTAATCAATGAAGAGGACAAAATTATCATTAGAAATGCGAATTATAAAGTTATAAAAGAGATAGCCGTAAAAAGCAATGAATATGGTTCTTTTAAAGGCGAATTTACTATCCCGCAAGGAATGATGAACGGACAGTTTAGAATTCAATCCAACAATGGGTCACAAAATTTCAAAGTAGAAAACTATAAGCGTCCGGGATTTAAAATTGTTTTCGATACCATTAAAGATCAATTTAAAATTGGAGACCGAATTAAGATTAAAGGAATAGTTGAAGATTATGCCGGAAGTGTCGTTGAAAATGCAGAAGTAAAGTATACAATAAAAAGGAAACAGGGTTTTCCCGGATGGCCTTATTATTCGGGCGCAATATATTATAATCATTCCGTTGAAATTGAAAATGGCATTGGTAAAACCAGTAAGGATGGAAGTTTTGAAATAGAGTTTATTGCCAAAACCGATAAGCCGATTGTTGTAAAAAATATTTCTTATTATTTTGATATTGAGGCAGATGTAACAGATATTACTGGAGAAACCCAGTCTGCATCACAAACTTTAAGGCTATCGGATTCTTATATTTTTCTAAGCATAGAAGCCAACGAAAAAATGGATGTGAACAATAATAGTATTATAATAAATGCTGTAAATAGTTCTTCCTATAAAGTTAAAGCCAATGTTAAATCCCGCTTATATAAATTACTTACTCCGGATGCACCATTACTAAGTCGCGATTGGAATCAGCCCGATGTATTTTTGATGGGCAAAAGTGAATTCAAAGAATACTTTCCAAATAACATTTATAAAGATGAATCGGATTCCGATAAATTGGAGAAAACTCTGCTTATTGAAGATGAATATAATCTTTATGGGGAACAAAATATTTTAAAAAATGAATTAAGTAATTTAAATCCGGGCGAGTATTATTTGGAAATTACAGCGAAAGATAAGACAGGAAATGAGCAAAAAACTGAAAAATACTTCTCCATGTATTCTTCTGTTTCATCGGAAGTTTCCAATAATGAAGTCTTGTCAATGTTTGTTGATAAGCAAAAAGCCGAAGTTGGGGAGGAAATTATTTTGAGTATTTCTTCTGCTGATAAATCTACTTATATTTATTATGAAATTGTAAATAATAATATCTCTAAAATCAAAAAGTGGATTAAACTGAGTAATTCACAAAAGAACATTAAAATTCCTGTAAGAGAAGAGTATAGAGGTGGTTTTTCCGTTTTTGCAATTGCCATAAAAGACAATAGAATTTATTCCTTATCGGAGAATATTAATGTTCCATATCAAAACAAAAAACTGGATATTAAACTCGAAACTTTCCGTGATTATCTTACTCCCGGCGCCAATGAAGAGTGGAATATCACAATTAATGATGCCACAGGAAAAGGGGCTGTTGCCGAATTATTAGCTTCCATGTATGATGCTTCTCTGGATAAATTTGCAGCGAATTCATGGGATTTCAAATTGCGAAAATCAAAACAGGGAAATTATAATTGGAAAAACTCTTCTTTTAACACAAAAAACAGTACAACATATTCTCCAAATTCAAACATCTATATAAAACAATATACTGAGAATTATCCTGATTTCGACTGGTTTGGATTTCATTTTTTTAATCCTGCATATGTTTTACGATCAACTGCAAATAATGAAGCTTCACAGAAAGATGCTGGAGCAATGGATTTAATGGATATAAGAGAAAGTGAGGCAAATGAATTACAAGTAGTTGATGAGAGTACTAATTCCGAAACTGATAAAAAACAAAATAATGAATCGGAATTAATTCCACTTCGTACAAATTTCAACGAAACTGCCTTTTTCTATCCACAACTGAAAACCGATGAGGAAGGCAAAACAATTATAAGTTTCAAAACTCCCGATGCCTTAACGGAATGGAAAATAATGCTATTGGCTCACGATCAAGAATTGAAAATAGGCCAGTTGGTCAAAAATATCAAGGCAAAAAAAGAACTTATGTTATTGCCAAATGTTCCACGTTTTGTAAGACAGGGAGATGAATTGAGTTTTACTAGCAAAGTAGTAAACTTATCAGAAAACGATATGAATGTTGTCGTGGAAATTGAGTTTTTTGATGCATTAAAAATGGAGAAACTGAATATTTCTGAAGATGAATTATCAAAAAATGTTACAATTGAGGCAAAATCGAATACTAGTTTAAGTTGGAAAATAAACATACCAGATAATATTAGTATGTTAACTTATCGTATAAAAGCGAAATCAGAAAAATTTACTGATGGCGAGGAAAGGAGTATTCCGGTATTAACTAATAGAATGTTAGTTACCGAAACAATGCCGATGTTTATTAATGCTAATCAGAATAAAACTTATGTTTTTAAGGACATCGACAAAAAACTAAAGGCATCCACAAGCATAAAAAATTATAGTTATACAATTGAAATTACTTCAAACCCTGTTTGGTATGCCATACAAGCCTTGCCATATATCGCTGAAAATAACAACAAAAGTATTATCTCTCTTTTCAACAGATATTATTCAAATTCCATTTCTTCATTTATAGTAAATAGTAATCCGAAAATAAAAACAGTATTTGAACATTGGAAGCAGTTAAGTCCCGATTCATTTTTGTCGAAACTGCAAAAAAATGCTGAATTAAAATCTGCTGTTTTAGAGGCTACTCCATGGGTTATGGAGTCGGAAAATGAAGAGGAGCAAATGCATCGACTGGGAGTTTTATTCGATTTGAATAAGTTGTCGAATGATAAAATGAACAGCCTTGACAAACTGGAAAATATGCAACTTTCTTCGGGAGCATGGCCATGGTTTAATGGAATGCAGGAAGATGAATATTCAACTCAAAAAATCGTATTGGGATTTGCAAGGCTAAATGACAGAAAAATTATCAGTTTGGAAAGTGATAGGGCCCTGCAGAGTATGATTAAAAAGGCTTTACGATTTTTGGATAAAGAAGTATATAATGATTATGAAAATCTAAAGAAAAATCATCCACAAACATTGAGTTCCGATAATTTGAGTTCTTCAAAAATTCAGTACCTATATTTAAGGAGTTTGTTAATAAAGGAATTCCCTTTGAACGATGATAACTCAAGCGCATTTAATTATTATCTGGCTCAAGCCAAAAAATATTGGTTGAAAAAGAATAATTATATGCAGTCGATGATTGCCATAAGTTTAAACAGACTGTCGTATCGCAATGAAGCCGAAGGCATTACTCGTTCACTCGAAGAGAGAGCCATCACTAATGAAGAAATGGGCATGTATTGGAAGCAAAACAATGGATGGCATTGGTATGAGGCACCGGTAGAAACTCAGGCTATGATTATTGAGGCTTTTATTGAAATTCAAAATCAGAAGGATTTAATCAATCAGATGAAGGTTTGGCTTTTAAAGCAGAAGCAAACTCAATCCTGGGCTACCTCATCAGCAAGTGTAGAAGCTGTTTTTGCATTACTAAAAAATGATGGACAGCGACTTATAAATGACAGTAAGGATGTGCTTATTAAAGTTGGTGGAAAACCTTTGACTCTTCAAGAAAATCAGATAAAGGAAGCTGGTACAGGCTATTTCAAAACCATTTGGAAAGATGCTGAATTCGATGGGGACTTATCAAAAATAGAACTTCAAAATCCCAATGATAATATTGCCTGGGGAGCCGCTTATTGGCAATATTTTGAGGATATGGACAAGGTATTACCCGGAAATTCAAATCTTTCGGTGGAGAAGAAATTATTTGTGGAAAGGTTTACTGATAATGAAACTGTAATTATACCTCTTGAAACCGGACAGAAAATTAAAGTAGGCGATAAACTATTTTCCCGTATAATCATCCGCAGCGACAGGGACATGGAGTTTGTTCATTTGAAAGATATGAGATCATCGGCTTTGGAACCTATAAATAATATATCAGGATATAAATATTCTGGAGGACTTGGCTATTACGAAAACATTAAAGATGTGCAAACTGATTTCTTTATCAGGTATTTGAGAAAAGGTACTTATGTGCTTGAATATCCGGTTTTCGTTACACAAAAAGGGAAATTTTCTAATGGTATTGCCAATATTCAAAGCATGTACGCACCCGAATTTTCTGCTCATAGTGAGGGAATTGCCATAGAAATTCAATAAATATTGTTGATTCCTCAAAGATTTGTTTTGTAAATTTGTTGAAATGAAAAAGTTAGTTATAGCATTCTTATTGATGATTTTGGCATTAAGTTCCCAATCACAAATATTAATTACACTTTTGCTTGGCGACAAACTAAATTCTGATAAACTTGAGTTTGGGCTTGAAGGAGGCTTAAACTGGTCACAAATTTCTTCTTTGGAAACAAAAAAATACCAGAGTAACTGGAATTTAGGCTTTTATTTTAATTTTGAAATAAATAAGTCCTGGTATTTAAATACCGGAGTTCTTGTAAAGTCAAGTTTAGGAATTGATGGACTTTCTGATAATGACCTGAATAAATTAAACGCAACAATTTATTTCAATAATGATGGAACACGAATAAATGGAGATTACAGCCAGAAGATGAATTGTTTTTTAGTCCCCATTTTAGCAAAATATAAGTTTAAAAACAATATCTATTTGGAAATGGGGCCGCAATTTGGATTAATGTACCGATCATGGATACAATTTGATTCGGATTTGGAAGGCCGTGAAGCAATAATTAAAGAATATAACAAAGAAAACCTAAATAAAATAGATGCCGGGGCAGTAATTGGTGCCGGTTACAGGCTTTTTAGAGGCACAGGCTGGACGGTAGGTGTAAAATATTATTATGGCTTTATTGATGTTTACAAAAATATTGGGGGAAGTAATAATTCATCATTTTTTGTGAAAATGAATATTCCTATTGGTGCGGGAGAGAAGAAAAAAAAGGAGTGAGTTAGAGTTAGGGTTTGCGGGTCACAATTTACAGGTTAAATGATGCAGAATTTAAGTCAAATAATGAATTTCTTATTTGGATTTAAAAAGGCCTTCAAGAAAAATCCTTTGTTTTACTTCTTTACAAATTTTACAACTCCATAATTTTCTTTACCTATAATTTGTAAAAAATATATACCCGAATTAAGATAAGATGTATTTATCTCTATACAATTTTCTTTATTAAATGTAGATACAAGACTTGTACTTATGACTCCAGTTATTGATATTATTTTAATTTCAACTTTTTCGTTTATTGTTAATTGTGGCTGTATTTTCAAGTAGTTATTAACAGGATTAGGAGTAATTATATATTTAGGTTTATTATATAAACTATTATCAGAGATGCCATAATAATTGATATTTATATTAAAAGCATCACTGTAGATAGTTTCGCAACTATTTGATATTCTACAATAGTATTCACCTTCATCTACAGATGTAATATTCAATAAATGTAGTATACTGTTGGATGCGTTGAATATCTCAGCACTATCTTTAAACCATTGATAATCAACATTAACATTGCAATATGTTTCTACTTTTAAATCGAGCGTATCACCATTATATGCTTCAATATTACCTGGTTGTGATAAAACGCTTATATTGTTCAAACAACCATTTAAATCTGTTTTCACTAGCCATCCATTTGAAATGCCAGTAGAACTAGCCGAATCAATTTTATTTGCATATCCGAACGAAATAATAGATTCGTCTAAAAGAGGAAGACTTCCTGAAAATCCATACATATAGTAAATATTATTCTCAGGTTCAAAACTCGAAAACTTAATACTATCACCTATTGAAGTTGTTTGGAATAACCATCCGTATTCCAAATACTTAGTACTTCCGCTTATAAGAAGATTCTTGTTATTTAATTCATTAATAGAATTTATTTTGTACGATTCACCTATTGTTCCATATCTTTTTTCCCATAATATTTCACCATCAAGATTCATTTTAAATACAGCAATTTTTGTTTCGGTGTCCTCTCCCCAATAAGTAATATCAGAAGTATATTGATACGAGCCTATGATAAGACCATCGTTTGAAAAATTAAGATAAGTGCCTCTGTCTTTATAGGGGCCGCCGAGAGATTTTCCCCATTCAAATTCACCGCTTTTATTTATTTTGCATAAATATGCTGTACCTGCATAATAATCATGTCCGTTGAAATTATGACCTCCTATTAAAAATCCACTGTCAGGTAAAACCAAACATGATCTCAAATACACATAGTTTGAAGTTGTATTATTTCCAATTGTATATTGCCATTCTTTATTTCCAAGATAATCGGTTTTAATAACAACTCCCATTATACTTGAACCTCCAACTATTAGAAAGCCATTATCTTTTGCTTCCACTAAAGTAACTCCTGATACCCATCTTTCATTATAGTTTTCAATATTGTATGTTTTATTCCAGATTACTTCTCCGTCTAAACTCAATTTTATTAAGAACATTTCAGAATAAGTAGTGTCTGATTCTTTAAAAATATGACGCCCTGTCATAAGCATGTTATTATCTTCAGTGTTTATTATTTTACTAATCATATACTCATCGCCAACAAAACCAAGATGTTTAATAATAGTAATACTATCAACCTCTAAATCTGATTTCGCAATAATCATTTCACTATAATTTTCATGATAAACATTACCATAAATAAACAATTTTTCGTCAATATTTGAAATACCTCTTACCGTTTGACTGATAGAGGCATCAGCAAAATTGAAAATCTTATTAAAAGTTTGAATAGGCTGAGATTGTGCATATAAACAAAGGTTTACAAATAGCAATAAATTAACTATAATAAGTTTAAAGGCGATGGTAGGTTTCATAATTATTTAGTTTTTACAAATGTAAGTAATTCAACTAAATATTAGAAATCATATTAATAATAAACCACTTCACAATAAGGATGTAATGCTTTAAAATCCTCTATTTTTGAAGATCTAATTTTAGTGTTATAACACTTAAGTTCCTTAAGTTCAATACTCTCAATGTGTTTTAAAGTTCTTATGGAGGTATTATTAATAATTAAAGTCCTGAGGTTTTTTAATTCCGAAATGTCCTTTAAATTACTAACTCTGGTTCCTGCAATATTTAAACTTTTCAAAAGAGTTAGACTTTCCAGCGCTTCCAGATCATCCACGGAAGTATTTTCCAAATTAAGTTCCTCCAGATTAGTCATTCTTGAAATAGAAGAAATATTGAAAACAGGATTATTAGGAATGCTCAATTTTTTGATTGAAGGCAAAAAACTAATGGCAGAAAAGTCGTTAAGGCGCGTATTTGAAATGCTCACCTCTTCCAATAAATTAAATAAACTCAGTTCTTCAAGCGATTTAATTTCGGTATTACCTTTGATTTCAATGCTCTTTAAATCAACCATAGCCTGAAGTTGTTCTCTGCCTGGTTCATTGTCAATATTTAAATTTTCCTTTAAAATATTATGCCAGTAGGCAGCCATATTTTGCCACCACATTTGTAATTTTTCCGTTTGGTAAACAACATTACAATTCGATATTTGCTTAAAAGGAATAACATCCTCTGTCGTAAGAAGAGAGTTATCGGCATAAATCACCTCCAGATTCTTACAATTTGTTAGTGGCATAATATCTGAAACTTTTGTATGCTCACAATAAAGAACTTCAAGATTTTGCAGGTTGGCAAGCCCTTCTACAGAAGCAACATTTGTATTATTTATATTGATATAATTCAGGTTATTGAGCCCGCTTAAAGGGCTTAAATCATCAATTTGACAACCCGACACATCAAGTTCTTCCAGTCGATAAAGCATCCTTAATGGTTTCAAACTTTTTATGGCTGTGTTCTCTGCCAGATTAACCGACTCTATACTAATTATTTGGTGTAGTTGCTCTTTGGTAACGGGAGTACTTAATTTCATCCTCGAATGAGCAATACTTTGCCAGTTTGCGCTAAGGCCGTCCCACCATTTTAAAAGTTCGTTAGTATTATAAATAACAGTACAATTAGGCTTTTTATCAATAAATTTAAGAGCCTCCTCCCGGTTAACATTACTGTTATCGCAATAAATCAAACTTAGTTTTTCCAATTTCAAAAGCGGCTCAAGATTTTTAACCTTAGTGTTGTTTGCCTGTAATACGCTCAGGTTATTGAGTTTTGAAAGAGGTTTTAAATCACTTACAGAGGTGGAGTCGATATTTATGGTATTTAAACTTTTAACATTTGACAAAAACTCAAGATTTGTAAGCTTAGCAGATGCCAGAATGATTTTGTTCAAAGAAGATAGTTTTTCGAAACCACCTATTTCACCTGCCAAGTTTAGTCCTGATAAGTTAATCGAACTAAGGCTGGAGATTTTGGTTATTTCATCAAAATCAGTAATGTTTGTATATGCTATATCCAGATTTTCCAACTTACGTAAATTAGGTAATATACATAAGTCGGAAATGGCTGTTTTCGAAAGATCGAGCAATTTTAAATTAGAAGCATATCTGAGAGCATTTATATCAAAAACCGGAGTTCCGGATGCAATTATTGTTTCCAGTTTATTTAAATTTCTCAAAGGAGTTAAATCATCAATAAGAGTATTGGAAATATTTATTTCAACTAAGTCGGATAGTTCAGAAAGCGGATTCAGGTTGCCAATAAGAATGCTATTTGAAATATCAATTTTAGTTCTCTTCCAAAACCTTTCTAACTGCTTATAAATTGATTTGGTATCAACGGATATTGTATCAGGAAGTTTAACATTGGAAGTGTCGTAACTAATGTAAATCTCATCGTCAATGGTAGTTGATAAATTGTCATTTGAGTAAACTAAAGTATCGCTATTTATAATGTAAAAAGTATCAATCTTAACTTGTTCAAACCAACGAGGAGTAACCAAACTGCTATCAGTAAAACTTATTATACTTGTAAACGGAAGCGTGTCGTATATTAAAATTCCCTGTCCAAAATAATCTTTCCAACTATCGTTCATTGTATTCCACCAATAAGCCAATTCGTATTTTTTATTGGGTAAAGTAGTATAAATAGAAGCAATTTTCAAGTCCTTATCGATGGCATTCAGGTTAATTTCTATATAGCGTAACATATTATTATTTATGGTATCATCATTAATGGTAACTCCTTGTAAATTTCTGTTAACCATCAACTTAAAATACACTTGTCCGTTTTCATTAATAAAATTTTCAACCGAATTAACTTCATATTTGAAACTTACTTTTTTATAAAAGAAATCAATGTCTTTAAGATAAGCTTGTACATCTTTACTCAAGGCTATTTCACGATTTTCATCCAAATCATCTTCTATTTGCACATCCTCATCAACAAACATTTTGGCATAACTTTCATTAATAATTATATCTTTTTCTGATGCAACCTCATCAGGATTACCAAGAAAATTAAGTGTCCCTTCCAGGTAACTAACCATCTGCCTGCTCTGTTGCGCATAAGCTTCTATTTCTTCAGCAGTGAGCTTAGTTTGAGTCTGACAAAAAGCATAAATATTACTAAAAATTAAAAAAATGCTGAGAGCTAATATTTGTTTTACTTGCATAAACCGTATGATTTAATTAATTCGCCTTTCTTACTTTCTTCAATATATATAAGGTTGGAAATCAACCAGCCCGAATTATTATCATTTCTGTTGAAATACGATAATTCGAAATACCAGTTTTTAATTTGAAGAAAATGAAATTTTACTGAATTTATTTCCTTAAACTTTAAATTACCTTTTTTCATTTGGTAAAAGAAAAGTGTAAGATAATCGGGTCGATAATCGTTTGAAGCATAATATTCAATATGCTTTGGATTGTCGAGAGCCTTATGAAGATTCATGAAATCCAGTTCATGACTTTGAGGATGCAGAAAATATTTGGCTTTTTCAAGAGTGTCAGCCTTTGGAAAGAGGTGAGGGAAATAACTGTAATAAACATTGCTGATTATCCATTTCGATCCTAAATTCTCTTCCTGCAGACGTAAATAAATAATAAGACTCACCTCTTCACCGTCTGCTAAAAAAGTAGCTGAAACTTCAGCATACCAGTTTTTATCGAGAAAATTCAAATAAACAGGATTTTTAGGATTTGTAACATCATCGAT
>PKTA01000096.1:0-2141 GCA_002869365.1 Marinilabiliales bacterium
AATTGTACAAACTCTGTTTTAGGATTTTCTGTTGGCTCTTCTGTTTTTTTGAGTTCTTTGGTTAGATGACATTTACCGTTACATTTCATTTCAGGTTTATCTTTGTTTATACAAAGAACTTTCGCAATATACTCCTGATTTATATTGAAATCCACAATAATAACTAAGTTGATGAGTTGAGGCATCAAAATAACCATAACTGTTATTATGGAAAATATTTTCTTCATGGTTTCTTAAAAAAACAATAACCTGACATAATGCAGGTTATCGTTTTATTTTTTTTATCTCCTTTCTCGATAAAAATCTATATTTTGATAATTATATTACCTATAATCCAGATAAAATTAATGATCGTCGTGTAAACTCTCCATTAAATAAGGATGTTTTTTTGGAATTAGATTTGCTTTGCTTAAAGCAATTGCAACAACTAGTGCAAATATTCCAAAATATCCGAGGAAACTACCAATCTCAATATATGTAATATTGTGGGCTTCAACTGTTCCTGGCATTATTGACATATATAGTTCTACCCACTGACCAATAATTAAAATTGCAATAATAGTAAGTAGCCCCCAGTTGGTTTTTCCAATTTTGTTCCACATTAAGAAAGTAAAAGGAATAAACCAGTTTAGAATCAACTCAGCATAAAACAAAGTTTTATATTCCGTCATAATACGAGGAACGTAATAAACGGTCTCTTCAGGAATGTTTGCATACCAAATAAGCAGGTATTGTGAAAGCCACATATATCCCCAAATAATGCTTAATGCGAAGATATATCTTTGGAAGTCGGCTTTATGACTTTTAGTAAGTTGCGGAAAATATCCCTGCATATGTAAAATAACTGCAATTGCTGCAACTATTGCTGTCCCATGTAAAAATGCTGAAACAAACTTCTTAATGGCATAAATGGTGCTATACCAGTGAGCGTCTAACGACATTAGCCAATCTATTGAGAAAAGTGAAAAACTGAATGCTAAAACAAATATTAATATTTTAGATGTCAATTCTGCTTTTTCAAAAAATTTGGTACCACCTTCTGTATCTTCTTTAATTGATAAATTACGAATCCTCAAACTAAGGAATATCCATAACAAGAAGAAAACTACAAAACGGACAGAAAAAAATGGTAAATTCAGATAACCTGATTTATGCAATAATATTGGGTCATTCTCTACTGCTTCAGGATGTGTCCAGTGATAAAGATCGTGTACACCGAAAAACATTATAAACCAAAGTACAAAAGAAACCAGTAAGTAAATTCCCATTGCCTGAGGTATACGCAAATAAGAAGACGACCAACCCGACTGGGTAATGGATTGCATTGTCATCCAGAAAATGGCACCTATAGCCAATGACAGGAAGTAGTAGTTGTTGAGCAATAGGTTTGCCCAAGTACGGTGTGCTTCACCTGTCATGAATCCTGCAATAATTGCAATCAATCCGACAGCAATAAGAACGATCATCGACATTCTGAATTTACTTCCTACTTTAAATTGTATATCTAAATTCATGATATAAGTTTTTTCTTTTTATTAATCTTTATCTACTTGGCAAGTTCTCTGACATAATTAACAATTTTCCATCTGTCTTCAGAAGGTATCATTGCACCATGAGGACCCATTAATCCTGAAATAGATCCATAGGTTATCACATAATAAATTTCTCCGTCAGGCTTAGTTTTCACATAATTTTCAACCAGTGATGTTGGTTTTGCCGGAAACAGTTTAGATGTATACAAATGACCATCACCTTTGCCAGTTATTCCATGGCAGTCTGAGCAAAAAATTCTGAATGCTTCTTTTCCTTCTGCCAAATTATCTGCAGTAACAGGAATCGGATTTGTCAGTTCCAGGCCTGCAAGCGACTGGTTTACTGCCTTTTCGCCAATATTGCTTCCGGGGTAGGGGAATGGCATTTTTCCTCTAGCAACTGAGCCTAAAGGTTCAGCCTGGTTAGTCATGCCATTAGGCAGAAGTGGGTTAGGCGAATATGCTTTATAAAATTTTGTATAGTACATATCCTGGTTTCCCATATAAGCATAACCCGGGTTGTTCTTATCTTTATTACATGCTGTAAAGAACAAAGGAATCAATAATAATATTAAGAGATTTTTTATTTTCATTTTTCCTTTTTTTACG
>PKTA01000096.1:2148-39567 GCA_002869365.1 Marinilabiliales bacterium
AATAATATTAAGAGATTTTTTATTTTCATTTTTCCTTTTTTTACGAATTATAATTCACATCAGACTCCTTAATTTCAACGGCTCCCGATTCTTTCATTAGTTTATTAATATTTTTCACATCCATATCAGTCATCTCCTCAGTTTTGCTAACTACAATTACAAATTTGTCGTTTGTAGATTCAGGGACAGGTAGTGTTACTTCCTTACCGGGATACATTTTTTCGCGAATAAAATAGGTGAGGAAAGTGAATAGTGTTCCAATAAAAATGGTTAAAACAAAAATGATAATTATAAAGGACAATGTATTAAGAGGTTTACCTCCAAATTTAAGCGGATAACTAACTACTGATGTCCAATACAAAAATGCAAAAACTACAATTACCCCAAATGTACCATAAAGGAAGGTTGCAAGTGGCATTCTTGTTTTTAGATTTAGTTTTTCGAATATCCCATGTATTGGGAATGGCGACATTACATCGGCAACTTTTACGCCATTATCCTGAAGTTTGTCTACTGCTTTCAGTACCACATCTTCATCGTCGTATATTCCTAAAATATTAGTCCTCATCGGTAAATGATTTTAATGTTGTAGTTTCTTTTAATACACTTTTAACCTCGCTGATAGCAATTGTTGGAACAAAGCGGAAGAACATTAATACTCCCAGTAAGAATAGTCCTATCGTTCCTACAAATATTGCTATTTCAGTTATAGTTGGGGAGTAGGTAGCCCATGTTGCTGGAAGGAAGTCTTTTGAGAGAGAAGTAACAACAATTACGTATCTTTCAAACCACATACCTATGTTTATAAATATGGAAATTATAAATACCATGGGGATATTTTTCCTTATCTTTTTAAACCAGAATAACTGTGGAATAATTGCATTACAGGTAATCATAGTCCAGTATGCAAACGTATAATCTCCTGTGACCCTGTTTTGCATAAATGTAAAGAGTTCATATTCGTTACCTGAATACCATGCCATGAACAACTCAGTTAAATATGCTGTGGCCATAATTAATGAGATAAAGGTTAGTATTCGCGCAACGGCATCAAAGTGCCCATCAGTAACTATATCTTTAAATCTATAAACTTTTCTAAGAATTATCATTAACGTTAATACCATTCCAAATCCTGAGAATATCGCACCTACCACAAAATATGGAGGGAAAATTGTTGTATGCCATCCTGGAATTACAGAAACAGAAAAGTCCATTGATACAATTGAGTGAACTGAAACAACCAGAGGCGCTGCCATTCCACCAAGAAGTATGGCTGCAGTTTCGAAACGTAACCAGCCTTTTGCATTTCCTATCCATCCAAAACTCAATACTCCGTATATTTTTCTTTTTATTTTAGAAGCCGTTCTTTCTCTGATAGTTGCGAAATCAGGTATCATACCAATATACCAGAATGCGAAACTTGCCATGAAATAAGTTGAGATTGCTACAACATCCCAAAACAGTGGTGAGTTGAAGTTGTCCCAAAGCGGGCCCCTTGTATTCCAGTAGGGAAAGATGAAAAATCCATCCCAAATTCTACCCATATGGATAAGCGGAAACAATCCTGCTGCCATTACTGCGAAAATTGTCATGGCCTCGGCAGCCCTGTTTATTGATGTACGCCATTTTTGCCTTACAATAAGCAGGAAGATAGAAAAAGCGGTTCCGGCATGACCGATACCAATCCACCAAACAAAGTTGATGATTGCCCATCCCCAGGCAACATTGTTATTTAGTCCCCAGGCACCAATACCTGTTGTGATGGTATTATAAAAACCCCATACACCCCAAAATAATGCTCCGGTAGCCAAAAATGCGGTAACCCACCACCACATTGGAGTCTTGTCGTTCATAGGACGAAGAACCTCGTGTGTGATATCACTGTACGATTTGTTACCTTTTATTAATACTCCTCTGACTCTGGTATTGTACATGTTTTCAGATATTTGTCATTATAATTATCAAAAATTAAACTTCTCTGTTTTTAACTTTAGTTAGATATGATGTTGAAGGTAAGGTGTGCAATTGCTCTAGTAAATGATACATACGGTCTTCTTTAACATTTTGGCTAACCTGACTGTTTTCGTCAAGTAAATTTCCAAAAGTTATCGCATCAGTAGGACATGATTGTGAACATGCAGTTTGAACTTCACCGTCGCGCAATTCACGGTTTTCCATTTTTGCTGTAAGTTTCTTGTCCTGTAAACGCTGCACACATAATGAACATTTTTCAACAACACCTCTCTGACGAACTATAACATCAGGGTTAAGAACCATCTTGCCCAAATCACTATTCATATTATAATCGAACTGATTGTTATTGGAAAATTCAAACCAGTTGAAACGTCTTACTTTATATGGGCAGTTGTTTACACAATAACGAGTACCGATACAACGGTTATAGGCCATTTGGTTAAGACCTTCATTGCTGTGATTGGTTGCTGCAACAGGACATACATTTTCACAAGGCGCATTGTCGCAATGCTGACACATTACCGGCATATGGTAAACATCAGGATTTGCCTCTTCGGCAGAATAATATCTGTCGATACGCATCCAGTGCATTATACGTCGGTTTTTAACCTGCTCTTTTCCAATAACGGCAACATTATTCTCCGACTGACAAGCAATAACACAGTTTGAACACCCTGTACATGTACTGAGGTCGATAGTCATTCCCCACTGAATACCATCGAAATCAATCTTACCATATAGTGTGGCATTATTTTTCTCGTCAATGAGGTGCTGCTCATTACCTGAATTAGGATTCTTTTTGTATTCAGGAAGTGTTGTCTCGCGTGCTATTGCCCTTCCTTCCATAGTATGGTGAATTTGGGTAACTGCGAGAGGATAAGTACTTCCTGTTTTTTCTATTGTAACTTCTTTTCCCAATAGGGAGATATTTCCATTTATATTGGCAAGACTAAAAGCATTTTTACCAACTCCGTTTCCGGCTTTACCGACAGCAGTTCTTCCAAATCCTAAGGCAATACCAATTGTTCCATCGGCTTGTCCCGGCTGAACTATAACAGGAAGTTCAATACTTCCGTTTATTTTTACAACATCTTCAAATTTGAGACTGTTTTCTTCAGCATATTTTACAGAAACAGTAACATAATTATCCCATGTTGCAGTAGTTATTGGATCAGGCATTTCGAGTAACCATGGATTGTTAGTGTATTTTCCATTTCCTATGGCAATCTTCTCATAAAGAGCAAGTTCAATTCCGCTTGAAGGTTTGCCTGCAGCAAGTTTCTGCTCAGCAAAATTAAATTCTTTGTCTTCTATAGTGTAGGAATAAACACCATCGTGTTTTGTTTGATTCCATTTTGTTTTGAAATTTCCCTCAGCAGGTAAAATTGTTTTCCAGTTGTTTTCCAGATAATCTCTGAAAACGCCACTTATTACTGCCCATTTCATTAAACTATCCTGAAACTGGCGTGTATTAAAAATAGGATTGATAGTTGGTTGCTGAATACTCATTTCACCTTTTATAACTTCAGCATCGTTCCATGACTCAAGATAATTATTGTCGGGTGCAATGAAATTAC
Organism: Marinilabiliales bacterium; assembly: GCA_002869365.1. Lineage (GTDB taxonomy): Bacteria > Bacteroidota > Bacteroidia > Bacteroidales > F082 > BM524. Next base: position 5,700 of record PKTA01000096.1, read on the forward strand.
AAAGTTCAGCAGTTTCATCTTTTGTATCGGCAAATGAAACTTTGAATTTTACTTTGCTCATTCCATTTACAAAGGCTTTTGAATCGTAATAATCATAAGCAGGATTTACATTATAAACCATTAAACCGTGAATCTTATCATTATTCATCTGTTTAACCAATTTTGCCATCGCTTCCTCATTACCCTGCTTTAGGTTAAATGGACGACTGAGGTCAAGTGTTTGGCCATAATTGCTTAATGCATTGTTTATTGCGTTAACAATAAGTTGTATGTTAAGATTGTTGGTTCCTGAAACAACAAGAGATTTACCTTTGTTTTTCAGAAGATCTTTTGCGGCTTTTTTTACATCAACGGGAGAGGCAGGAGCATTATAAGTTGACATTCCCGTTTCTTTTGCAACTTCATTATAAAGGTTTAATAAAACCGTTGCTTCCTGAGAGGGTTTTATTCCATATCTGTAATCGGCATTGGATCCTGTTAGGGAAAGATTGGATTCAAACTGATAGAGTCGTGACATATTTGTATTTCCCTTAAACAGTTTACGATTTTTTGAAAACTGTTTTGAGAATGAAACAGGATCGAGCCATGTTCCCAGATAGTCAGCATTAAAACCAACAACGACCTTAGCATTTTCTATCGAATAAGTTGGTATTATAGCTTCTCCAAAATTAAGTTCATGAGCTTTACGTATTGCCTCATAGCTAACAGCATCATAGGTTACCCATTCTATATTTGGATATTTGTTGATAAATTCACCGATTAGTTTTTTGGTAGAAGGACTAATGATTGTAGAAGTGAGCAAAACAACTTTTTTACCACTTAAACTTAGCGACTCAAGATTATTCATAATCTCTTTGTCCATTGTTTCCCAATCGGTATCAGCCTTTACTTTTACAGGATTTTTCAATCTTGCATCATCATAAAGGTTTAGAACCGAAGCCTGAACTTTTGCTGAAGTACCACCCTGAGATATAGGTGACATATCGTTGCCTTCTATTTTAATGGGCCTGCTTTCTCGGGTTTTAACTAAAATGCTGCAATAGTCATTACCATCGAAAAAAGTTGATGCGTAAAAGTTAGGAACTCCTGGTGTAAGGTCGGCCGGTTGATTTAATAATGGAATTGCTTTGCGAACCGGCATCTGGCAACTACTTACCAATGCCACAGCACTTACCGAAAATCCAAGCATCTTAAGAAAATCTCTTCTGCTCGACTTACCTTTAATTTCTGTTTCGTCTAATCCTTCTATTGAAAATTCAGGTTGGGGTTTGTTGTTTGCAACATTTTCACCCTTTTTAACCTCTAAATGTTCTTCAATACTTTGCCAATATTTTTTCTCCATGATATATAGATCGGAATGATAAATATTCTAATTATTTCTTGATTTTAGTAATGACATCTTTGACATTCTTCACCACCAATGTCGATCACCTTAACAGTTTTCTTTTCACCGTTTTTAAGTTTTTCGTGCATTTGAGCAAAGTTATCGTAGAATTTGTTGTTAGCAAACTGTACATCCTTAGTACGGTGGCACTCTATGCACCATCCCATACTTAAATCCTTTACCTGTATTATTTCGTCCATTTTTTCAACTTCTCCATGGCATTCGGCACATGCTACTTTACCAACTGTAACATGCTGAGCATGATTGAAGTAAACGTGGTCAGGAAGATTATGAACTTTTACCCATTCGATGGGTTTATTATTGTCGATGGCATCATAAATTTTCGCAATCTCTTTAGTACCGGTTTCCTTACCTGATTTAACCTGAGAGTGGCAATTCATACAAGTTGCTGCCGGTGGAATACCTGCATGCATACTCTTATCGGCAGTAAAATGACAGTACATACAATCTATTTTATTCTGGCCGGCATGAACCTTATGTGAAAATGCAATGGGTTGGTCGGGTTGATAATATTGTTGACGACCCAAACCGGCAGCTTCCACAAATAATAATTCTCCACCTATAAAAATGGAAATTAAAATTATTATAAAATGTATCCAGCGTGCTTTAATAAGTTTAGTAACAAGAAGGTCAAAAATGCTAATAAGCATGAGTATGACAACTATGATAAAGGTATTCCTCATATTACGGAAATCTGACCTTTTCATTTCAGCAATAATCTCCTCATCCGGATCATGAATCGCTGTTTCTGTAACCTCCTGGGGCTTGGTATCACCTGTTACAGAAACTTCTCCTTCTGCAACTTTACCATCATTGGCAATATACTTAAGTACACCCCTTATCTGGTCTGGGCTAAGGTTATTAGGAGGCATGGGGATTTTGTTATATTCTTCAAAAAGCTTCACAGCTGCAGGGTCTCCTGACTCTATCATCTGAGTTGAATTCTGAATGAATTTTATCAACCACTCCTCATCATGGCGTTCATTTACGCCTTTCAGATCAGGGCCTACTAGTCTTCCGCCACCTATTGTATGACAGGCTTTGCAGACTGCAAAGTTAGCTTCGTCAGCAGCCGTTTGACTGTATGAAGTCTGTGGGAAATTAAATAATAAAAGGATAAATAATCCTATCCCGAGTATTCGGGTGAAAAAGCCCGTTGTTCGCGGTGCCTTTGGTGATACAAAACCGTTAATGATCATGATGTAAAGATTATCAAATAAATTGTCGTTTTTGTGTTATATTTCAGATGTTAAATATAAGTTAAAATATTTAATCTGAAGCGAGCAAAAATATTTAATTTTTTTACACAATACACCCAATTAGGTAACAAAATACCTAAATAATTTTGAATTACCTAACATTCAGTCAGATAGAGTGTTAATAAAATTTATCTGTTATTTTATAGCAGTAATAATTACCAGCTTCCACCGGCGCCACCACCTCCGAAACTTCCACCTCCGAAACCTCCGAAGCCGCCGCCAAAACCGCCTCCGCCTCCGAAGCCGCCTGAGCCTCCGGAAAAATTATTCCAATTACCTGAAGAGCCGCTTCCTAAACTGCTTCCAATCCACAATGCTGTCCAAAAAGGTAAACTTCCACTTCCAACATGTCCGGATCTTGCCCGTGAAACTCTCATAATTATGAAGATAAGTATTATTACTAAAAAGGGAATTATTCCAAATAATGCACGTTTATTTAAAGCTTTATTATAGCCTTCTGCAGAAATCTCTCCAGAAGCAAATTTGCTTAAAATATCCACTGCCTGATTTATGCCGGTGTTATAATCGTTCGTTTCAAAGTAAGGAATCATTTCATTCTCCACTATGCGTTTGGCAATGGCATCGGGTATAGCACCCTCCAGTCCATAGCCTACCGCAATAAAAGCCTGACCCTTATCACGATTATTTTCTTTGGGTTTTACCAAAATTACTATGCCATTATTAAAATCTTTTTGTCCTACGCCCCACTGTTCTCCTATCATGAATGCGAAACTTGCTTTGTCGTAACCTTGTAAAGATTTTAAAGTAACCACGACAATTTGGTTGGAAGTACTATCATTTAAGGCTCGTAATTTCCATTCAAGGGATTTTTCTGTATTCGCATCCAGTACACCTGCCAGGTCGTTCACAAGTTTTGGTGGCTGGGGGCGTGGAAGAATATCCTCCGCGAAAATGTTTAGGGTAAATAAAAGTGAAAATATTACTATTGATAAACGTTTAATTAGCATGTGTAGTGATGTCTATTTCTTAATTCTTATTTTTATTCTCCGAATGAAATCTCGTCGCTTAACTCATTAATATCATCCAGATGATGTGGGAAATGACGCTTTAGTGACTTACCTGTGGTTTCTATACCTTCGGTTAAGCCACTAACATAATCGCCTTTTTTAAAGTGGGCTCTCATATTTTCTTTAATGTCTACCCAAAAGTTTTCGGGTACCGAGGCATTAATTCCCTTGTCGCCAATAATTGCAAATTTCTGGCTTTTAACAGCTATATAAAACAAAACGCCATTTCTGAGTTCTGTTTTTTCCATTCCCAGTTGTTTGAAAAGGAGGGCTGCTCTGTCGAGTACATCAGTTTTGCATGTGCTTTCTAAATGAACTCTTATTTCACCAGACGTATCCATTTCTGCATTTAGGATAGCCTTTTTTATTTCCTTTTTGTCGTTTTCCGAGAAAAAATCTTGTATTGAAGCCATGGTATTTGGTATTTAATGTTTTGGTTTAATATGAAAATTAAAACTGTACTTCAGGTACTATTTCGCTACCTTGTTGCGCTTCAAAGTATGGTTTGCTCTCATATCCAAACATACCAGCAAACATTGAATTGGGGAATAATTTAATATAAGTATTATAGTCTCTTGTTGTTTCATTAAACTTCTGTCGTTCAACGGTTATTCTGTTTTCTGTTCCTTCAAGTTGTGCCTGTAATTCCAGAAAGTTCTGATTAGCTTTTAAATCGGGATACCTTTCTACTACAACCATCAATTTCGACAAAGCGCTTGACAACCCCTGCTGCGCATTTTGAAATGCCTGCATGGATTGTGCATTCAGATCACCGGCATTAACATTTACCGAAGTGGCTTTTGCTCTTGCTTCGATTACTCCTTCCAGAGTTTCTTTTTCGTGAGCAGCATAACCTTTAACGGTATTTACAAGGTTGGGTATCAAATCGGCTCTGCGTTGATAAACATTTTCAACCTGCGACCATTTGGCACTTACATCTTCCGATTTAGTAACCATATTATTATTTAGGCCTTTAACGTAACTATATCCTACAAATCCAAGGATAACTAAAACAACTATAATTATTACTGATTTTTTCATTTTTCTTATTATATTTAAAAGGCGAATATAATCATATTATACCTATTGTAATGTTATATATGCTTAAATCCTGATATTTATAATGCTTGTATTTGGTATTAGGATGTGTTTTTTCCCATTGCAATCGATTGCAATAATTTTATTATTTTGTTAATGCTTTTAAATCAAAAGATTAAAATATCACCTCATTTTAATATCCAAAGTTTTCAACATGCAGTATTTTGCTTCTCAATTTCAGTAATTTTGTTTGGGACGAATCAGTATTTTTTTATTACTTTATAAGTGTAAAAAATCACTACATAAGACTTTCTAATTATTTAATAATCAACTTCATATATATAATAGCATAAATGTTTATAATTTACGATACCGAAACAACAGGGCTTCCAAAAGATTATAATGCGCCTTTAACTGACTTTGAAAACTGGCCAAGATTAGTACAGTTAGCATGGCAAATTCACGACGAGAAAGGTAAACTTCTGGAAGTAAAAAATTTCATAGTAAAACCTGAGGGTTTTGAAATTCCTTATGGGTCGGAAAAGATACATGGTATTTCAACAGAGCGTGCTATTGCAGAAGGAGAAGACCTGATATTTGTGTTGAATGAATTCAATGAAGCATTGGCTAAGGTTAATACCGTTAGTGGTCACAATATTGAATTCGACAATAATATTATGGGTTGCGAATTTTTAAGAAAGGATGTTAAAACCAATCTCTCCGATAAAAATATCGTCGATACCAAAGAAGTTTCCACCGAATTTTGTGCTCTGCCTGGTGGCAGAGGAGGAAAATTTAAATGGCCCACATTATCTGAACTACATAAAAAACTATTCGAATCGGGTTTCGATGAAGCTCATAATGCAGCCGCTGATGTACAGGCAACAGCCAGATGTTTTCTGGAACTTATCAGAATTGGTGTTATTAGCTCTGCCGAATTAAAAGTTGATGGTTCTGTTGTTGATGAATTCAGGGCGGTTAATAAAACTCCTTTCGAAGCGATAGGCCTAGATATAGAGTCTTTTAAAGAAGATAAGCCTGATGATGCCACCGATTTTGAGGATATGGAACATGAAATGGATGAGAAACTTTTTACTCATCTGCATGTGCATACTCAATTTTCAGTTTTAGACGGACTATCGGATATTCCTAAAATGCTTGATAAAGCTAATGCAGATGGGATGAGGGCTTGCGCCATAACCGACCATGGTGTAATGTTTGGAGTAAAGAATTTCCATCAAAACTGTGTGGCAAGAGACATAAAACCAATTATAGGATGTGAGTTTTATATTGCACGTCGTGGTTTGGAACTCAAAGATAATAAAACTGATGGCAGTGGATGGCATTTGGTCTTGCTGGCAAAAAATGAAAAAGGATATAAAAACCTTATGTTTTTGGTTTCCAAAGGATGGACAGAGGGTTATTATTATAAACCGCGAATTGATAAAAATATTCTAAGAGAGCATAGTGAAGGCTTAATTGCTTTATCTGCATGCCTTGGTGGCGAAGTCGCTTCTAAAATTGTTAACGAAGGTGAACAGGCAGGTGAGGAGGCTGCATTGGAATACAAGGATATTTTTGGAGAAGATTTTTATCTTGAGATGCAGCGTCATCCAACAGGAGATCCTGATAAAGACAGGGAGGTTTTTGATGATCAGGTGTTTGTAAATAGAGTGCTTGCCAAAATTTCAAAGAAACATGAAATTAAACTAGTTGCAACCAATGACACACACTTTATAGATGCCGAAGATGCAAGTGCTCACGACAGATTAATTTGTATTGGGACTGCTAAAGATTTCGACGATCCCAACAGACTTAGGTATACCCGGCAGGAGTGGTTTAAAACTCAGGAAGAAATGAAGCAGCTTTTTGCTGATGTTCCTGAAGCCATTGAAAATACCAATGAAATTGTTGATAAAGTTGAGTTTTTTGAACTCGACCATAAACCCATTATGCCAATTTTTGAAATTCCTGATCAGTTTAAAGATGCAGATGATTACTTGCGTCATTGTACTTATGAAGGAGCAAAAATTCGTTATGATGAAATTACAGATGCTATTAGAGAACGCATTGACTTTGAATTGGATACCATTAAAAAGATGGGTTTCCCCGACTATTTTTTAATTGTTTGGGACTTTTTAAAAGCAGCCAGAGACATGGGAGTAATTGTAGGACCGGGTCGTGGTAGTGCTGCCGGATCGGTAGTTGCTTATAGTTTGAGAATTACCGAGATAGATCCTCTGGAATACAATTTACTTTTTGAACGTTTCTTAAATCCCGACAGGATTTCGATGCCTGATATTGATATCGATTTTGATGATGACGGTAGAGAGTTGATATTAAAATGGGTTTCCGATAAATACGGGAAAAACAGAGTAGCCCACCTTATTACTTTTGGGACCATGGCTGCTAAGATGGCCATACGTGATGTTGCTCGTGTTCAAAGACTTCCATTAAATGAAGCCGACAAACTGGCAAAAATGATTCCTGATGCTCCCGGTACAACTTTACAAAAGGCTTTCGATGAGGTTCCTGAACTGAAAACTGAGTTGGAACATGGAAAAGCAGAAATTCGTGAGGTATTAAAAAATGCAATTACTCTGGAAGGTTCTGTAAGAAATGTAGGAACTCATGCATGCGGAATTATCATTAGTAAAAAAGACCTTACCAATTATGTACCTGTTACAACTGTTAAAGAATCGGTATTGGATCTGGCTACACAGTATGATGGGAAATATATAGAAAGTATAGGTCTCCTTAAAATGGACTTTCTTGGGCTTAAAACCCTTTCAATCATAAAAGAAACCATAGAAAATATTAAAATTTCCAGAGGTAAAACCGTTGATATTCATAATGTTGACCTTAATGATAAGGAAACTTATGAACTCTATAGCAGGGGAGATACTTCTGCATTATTCCAGTTTGAGAGCGATGGTATGCAAAAGCATCTCAAAGATCTGAAGCCAAGCCGCTTCGAAGATTTGATAGCCATGAATGCCCTCTACCGTCCAGGACCAATGCAGTATATTCCTGATTTTGTAGAACGTAAACATGGAAGACAGGAAATAGAATACGACTTCCCGATAATGGAAGAAATACTTAAGGAAACTTATGGAATTACCGTTTATCAGGAGCAGGTGATGCTTCTTTCACGAAAAATGGCAGGATTTACCAGGGGTCAGTCCGACTCGTTGAGAAAGGCCATGGGAAAGAAGAAAATTAAGGAGATGGAAAAACTCAAAGCCGAATTTGTAAAAGGCTGCGAGGCAAACGGACTGGAAACCGAAAAGGTATTAAAAGTTTGGAAAGACTGGGAGGAGTTTGCAAAATATGCTTTCAATAAATCGCATGCTACTTGTTATTCTTATGTTTCCTATCAAACAGCATATCTCAAAACTCATTATCCCGCAGAGTTTATGGCTGCCAACTTAAGCCGTAACTTAAATGATATCAAGAAGATAACTCAGTATATTGCTGAGGCTGAGCATATGGGATTGTCGGTTACACGACCTGATATTAATGAAAGTTTACTTAAATTTTCGGTAACCGATGAAAAGATTATCCGTTTTGGAATGGGTGCCATAAAAGGTGTTGGTGGTGCAGCAGTTGATAATATTATAAATGAAAGAACTGAAAACGGGCCTTTTACTTCTCCTTTCGATTTTGTGAAAAGAGTAAACCTGCGTTCTGTTAATAAAAGAAGTATAGAGGCTTTGATAATGGCAGGTGCTTTCGATGGTTTTGAAAATAATCACCGAGCACAATATTTTCATAGGGAAAATGAAAATTCACCAACTTTTATAGAAACTCTCATCAAACATGGTAATAGTTTTCAGGAGCAGGCAAATAGTATGCAGCAATCACTTTTTGGTGATGCTGAGGATGTTAGTGTCAGTGACCCTGAAATGCCTGTTTGCGAGCCATGGCCAAAACCTCAAATGTTAAAGTCGGAAAAAGATGTTATTGGCTTTTATATTTCGGGCCATCCATTGGACGATTTTAAGATATGTATGGACAGGTATTGCAATGTAGAAGCAGGATATTTGAAACAAAACATTAAACAATATGAAGGTGCTGCAGTTAGTTTTGCAGGAATGATTACAAAAGCTCAACAAAGGATGTCGAAAAAGGGAAATCCTTTTGGCATTATCACCATAGAAGATTTTTCAGGACCCTTGGATTTGATGTTGTTTTCGGAAGATTATCTAAAAAGGAAGCATTTTTTAGAGGCCGGAAACAATGTATTTGTTCAGGCAAAAATTGAGGAAAGATACAGAGGAGGTGATCTCGACATCAAAATAAGTAATATGATGCTTCTTAGTGAGGCAATGGATAAACTAACTTCGGCTATCATAATAAATGTTGCGGTTACTGATTTAACTGACGAATTTATAGATAAAATTGTTGAAACTGTTCGCCTTAATCCCGGGACCTGTAGTTTGAAATTTAAATTTATCTCGCCTGAGCAAAATAATGGATTTGCCATGAAATCAACTTCTTATAAAGTAGAAGCACATGGGTTTGTAAATGAAATATCGAAAATCAGAGGGCTAAACTTTATGCTGGAGGCCTGATTTTTATCTATGCTCAATTTGATTAATTTTGCAATTCTTTGCAATTAATATGGACAACAACATTAAAATACGTAATAAAAGAGTTTCTTTCGAGTTTTTTCTCATTGAGAAATTTACGGCAGGCATAGTCCTTACCGGAACCGAAATAAAATCCATCCGCCATGGTAAGGCTTCTCTGGCAGATTCATATTGTTATTTCGATGGGGGAGAGTTGTTTGTGCGTAATATGCATATCGCAGAGTATAATTATGGAACCTATAATAACCATCTCGCTAAACGCGACAGAAAACTACTTTTAAATAAGCGTGAATTAAAAAAACTCTTTCGACAGGTAAAGGAAAAAAGCATGACCATAGTTCCGGTTTTACTTTTTATTAATGGAAAGGGTTTAGCAAAACTCGAAATTTCCCTTGCGAAAGGAAAACATTATTACGATAAACGCGATACCCTTAAAGAAAAGGATGCCAAGAGAGATATTGAAAGGCAGTTGAAAATGTAATAATGTTGTTGCAAGTTGCATGTGGCATGTCGCAGGTTAATTTTGGGTTTTAACTTATAACTTTAGGCACTCAATGAAATCGAAGAACTCAAGCGCACTTTAGCCTTTAGCCTTTTCAACTTTAGCCTTTAGCCTTCAAACTTTAGCCTTTTCAACCTCTATAATCCTATTGCCCTCATCATTTTCATGAATCTTAACGGAAACATATTTCTCCGGAAGTAAATCAGAAATAAGTTCAGGCCATTCCATAAGGCAATACGAATCACTATAGATATACTCTTCAAAGCCAATATCGTAAACTTCCTCAAGTTTTTTTATTCTGTAGAAATCGAAATGAAATATACTTTCATTATTTTCTGTAATATATTCATTTACAATTGAAAATGTAGGACTACTAGCTTCATCAATTGCATTAAGTGCAGTACATATCGAACTTATGAGTGTTGTCTTTCCTGCACCCATTTTGCCTTCGAAAGCAAAAATTCTATAGTCACCGGCAAAATCTAAAATCTTTGCAGCAGCATCCGGCAGTTCATCAATACTTTTGACTTTTATGCTGAGTTTATTCATTTATTTCGAGCTTAAAGTAATAATTGGTATCATAACTTCTTCCATGGATAATCCTCCATGCTGGAATGTGTTTTTGTAATATTTCACATAATAATTGTAATTGTTTGGATAGGCAAAAAAGTCGCCCTGACGTGCAAAAACCCATTTTGTACTAATGTTTTGTTTGGGAAGAAAGTATTTTTCAGGATCATTCATTTCGAATACTTCCTTTTCTTTATAACCAAGGCTTTTGCCGAATTTATAGCGAAGATTAGTATTTACATTTTTGTCGCCTACAATTTTTATAGCATCCTGAACTCTAACGGAACCATGATCGGTTGTTATAAAAAGTTTAATGTCTTTGGTTGATAAAAATTTAATTATTTCGAAAAGTGAAGAATGTTCAAACCACGATCTCATTAAGGAACGGTAGGCAGCTTCATCATCGGCAAGTTCTCTTATGATTTCCATCTCCGTACGGGCATGAGAAAGCATATCAACGAAATTATAAACTATAATGTTGAAATCGTTAGCCATCAAGTTTGAAATATTATCACTCAATCTTTTTCCGGCATCGAGGTTCAATATTTTATTATAGGAAACTTTTAAATGCTGACCATGACGTTTTAACTGCTCTTCAAAAAGTTCTTTCTCGAATTGGTTTTTACTTCCTTCTTCATGTTCTTCTGTCCAGAAGTTTGGGTATTTCTTTCTGATTTCCAATGGCATAAGGCCTGAAAAAAGGGAGTTTCTGGCATATTGTGTGGTTGTAGGAAGTATGGAGTAATAGATGTCGTCATTATCAACCCTGAAATATTCTTCTATCATAGGTTGAATAGCTTTCCACTGATCGTAACGTAAGTTGTCGATAAGTATGAAAAAAGTCTTTTTATCTGGCGACATGGAAGGAAATATTTTTTCCTTTATGAGATTTTGCGATAGGGTAGGCCTTTCCTCGCTTTTGCCATACAGCCAATCATAATAGTTGTTTTCATAATACTTGGTAAACAAGGCATTGGCTTCATCTTTCTGCATATTAAGCACTTGTTTTATTCCCTCATCATCCACTGTTTCCAAATCCGATTCAAACCTTATTAGTTGTTTATAAATGTCTACCCATTCTTCAGGCGATAAACGATCGTTTAACTTCATTCCAAACTCTCTGAATTGCTGTTGATAAGTTAAACTTGCCTTTTCACCTGCTAGTTTTTTATTCTCTAAATTTCGTTTTAAGGAGAGTAATATTTGACTTGGTTTAACAGGCTTTATTAAATAATCGGCTATGTTTGAACCTATTGCGTCTTCCATTATCGACTCTTCCTCGCTTTTGGTAATCATTACCACTGCCAGGTTAGGATAAATAGCTTTTATTCTTTCCAGAGTTTCAATACCGCTTAATCCCGGCATCTGTTCATCTAGAAAAACTATATCATAATTGTTTTGCTTAACAAGGTCGATTGCTTCATCACCGCTGTTTACAGCATCAACATCATATCCTTTTTCTGTTAGATAAATTATGTGGGCTTTGAGCATATCTATCTCATCATCTGCCCAAAGTATACGTATTTTACTCATCGTTATAAATTTGTGTTTATTTTCGCATGAAATAACTAAGGTTACATCAAGAATGCAAATCTTATGATTTTATTGTCATTATGATCCTAAACAGTACAAAATTAACATAATTTATGAGCGCAATTATTCAAAACAAAAGGAAAATAATCAACGATCCGGTTTATGGTTTTGTTAGCATACACAATGATCTGTTGTTCGACATTATTGAGCATCCGTATTTCCAGAGATTAAGGAGAATAAAGCAGTTAGGATTAACCCATCTGGTTTATCCCGGGGCTTTGCACACTCGCTTCCATCACTCCATTGGAGCCATGCACTTGATGAAAAAAGCCTTAAATGAATTGCGCTTTAAGGGAACGGAAATTAGCGATGAGGAATTTATTGCAGCACATATAGCAATCTTATTACACGATATTGGCCATGGTCCGTATTCTCACGCTCTTGAGCATTCGATAGTTTCAGGAATTAGCCATGAGCGATTATCGGAAGTGTTCCTGTCAAAATTTAATGAAATATTTGGTGGCGAAATTGAAATGGCGATAGCAATTTTTAATGGTTCCTACCATAAAAAATATCTTCATGAGTTGGTTTCCAGTCAGTTTGACATGGATAGGCTGGATTATTTAAAAAGAGACAGTTTTTTCTCAGGAGTATCAGAAGGTGTAATAAACTATGAACGACTTCTAAACATGATAAATGTTGTTGACGATCAGGTGGTTATTGAAGCAAAGGGGATTTATTCTGTGGAGAAATTTATTACTGCACGTAGGCTGATGTATTGGCAGGTTTATTTACATAAAACCGTTTTAGCAGCAGAGTTGATGATAATGAAAGTGTTGAAAAGAGCGAAATATCTGAGAATGAATGGTGAGAAACTTTTTGCAAGTCCTGCACTGGATTATTTTTTGAGTAAAAATGCTAGTATCAACGATTTTTATAATGATAATACTACATTATCCAATTTCGCATCACTCGACGATTATGATGTTTTTTCGGCTTTGAAAGTTTGGGTAAACCATGAAGATAAAGTTTTATCCTTTTTAAGTAATGGATTGGTAAATCGCAAACTTTTTAAAATTGAAATGAATAAGGAAGAAATTGATGCCAGTTATTATTTTCAAATGAAAGAAACTATAACTAAAACGATGAAACTCTCACCGGAGGAAGTTGACTATCTTGTAATTAAGGATCAAACTTCTAATTATGTTTACCATCCGGGAAGCGACAAAATAAGAATTCTTTTTAAAGATAATACCATATGTGATGTTGCCGAGGCTTCCGATCAGTTAAATATTAATTTGCTGTCGAAACCAACTACCAAGTACTTTATTTGCTATCCTAAAACAATATAAAATATAGATTTTTTGTTATTGTTATTATTCACAATATTTTGTTTTTATCTTATCACAATTAAGAATTTTAAAATGAGCATTTTTAGTATCTTGCACCGATTTTATTTTAATCTAATTGTAAGATAAATGTTAATTAATAATTACTAATAAATTCTATAGAAGTGAAATTTACAGCGCAGCAAATTGCTGAAGCACTAAGTGGAAAAGTTGATGGCGACCAAATGGCTGAAGTTGGAAACTTTGCCAAAATAGAAGATGGAAAAGCCGGAGACATAAGTTTTCTGTCGAATCCAAAATATACAAGTTATTTATATACTACTAATGCTACCATAGTTATTGTAAGTGAGGATTTTGTGGCTGATAAAGAGATTAATTCAACCTTAATACGGGTTAAAGATCCCTATGCTGCTTTTGCAACATTATTGGATTTTTACTATAAATCACTACCTGTACCCAAGGGAATTTCTAAGCAGGCAACAATAGCTTCTACGGCTAAAATTGGTGAGGATGTATTTATTGATGATTTTGTTGTAATTGGAGATAGTGTAATTATTGGAAACAATGCCAGAATTTATTCGCATGTAAGCATAGCAGCAAACAGTAAAATAGGTAGCGAAACAATAATTAATTAAGGGGTTAGAATATATAGTGATACCAAAATTGGAAGTAATTGCACTATCCATTCAGGAACAATAATTGGTTCTGATGGTTTTGGTTTTGCACCACAGGCTGGAAGCGATTACATAAAAATTCCTCAGATAGGTAATGTTATTATTGAAGATTGGGTGGAGATTGGAGCAAATACTACCATCGACAGAGCAACAATGGGATCAACAATACTCAGGAAAGGAGTAAAAATTGATAATCTTATACAAATTGCACATAATGTTGAGATAGGCGAGAATACAGTAATTGCAGCTCAAACGGGTATTTCAGGCTCAACCAAGATAGGCAGGAATTGTATGATAGGAGGTCAGGTTGGAATAATCGGACACCTTGTAATTGCTGATGGTGTAAAAATTGCTGCGCAATCAGGTATAGGAAAGAGTATAAAAGAAGAAAACGCAATAGTTGAAGGTTCTCCTGCTGTAAACATTAGGGATTTCCAAAGGTCTTATGTTCACTTCCGTCGCCTCGATAAATTAGTGAAGAGAATAGATGAAATTGAAAGAAGCCAAAAGAATAAATAGAATTGCTTACTTTTGCGCAAATTTTTTAATTGAAGGGTAGAAAATATACCCAGGTATTTATGGCAGAAAAACAAAAGACCATTGGGAAATCAATATCAGTTACCGGTAACGGATTGCATACCGGACAGAGTGGAACTATGACTTTTTATCCGGCTGAAGCAGACCACGGAATTAAGTTTCGCAGATCTGATCTTGAAAAAACCCCCATCATATCAGCAAATATCGATAATGTAATTGGAACCGCAAGGGGTACAACCATTGGCGAAAATGGTGCTAATGTATTTACTATTGAACATGTTTTAGCAGCTTTTAGAGGTTTAGGAGTCGACAATGCTCTCATTGATTTAGATATGGAAGAAATTCCAATTCTGGATGGCTCTTCCCGATATTTTCTTGCAGCAATTAAAGAAGCAGGCATAGTAGACCTTGATAAAGACAGAGAGTTCATTGTTATTGATGAAGTTATAGAATATAAAGTTCCAGATAGTAAAATTGAAATAAAAATAGAACCTCACGATAGTTTTCAATTAGATGTTGAAATTGATTTTGAAAGCAGAGTGTTAGGTTATCAAAAGGCAGTTCTCAATGATATTTCATCCTTTGAGAAGGAAATATCTATGTGCCGTACATTTGTTTTTTTACATGAATTGGAGTTTTTACTTAGCAACGATCTTATAAAAGGTGGTGATTTGGCAAGTGCAATTGTTTTCGTTAACAGAGTTATTCCACAAAAGGAACTCGACAGACTTGCTAAGGTTTTTAATAAGCCAAGTGTAAAAGTTAAAAAAGAAGGTATTCTAAATAATTTAGAATTGCATTACGACAATGAGCCTGCACGACATAAACTACTGGATATTATAGGCGACCTGGCACTGTTGGGCAAGCCTATTAAGGGTAAAATAACTGCAAAACGTCCTGGTCATCAGTCGAATACGGAATTTGCAAAATTAATTAATCAACATTTAATAAAAAAAGAAGCCATGTTAAAAGCACCCCCTTTTGATATTTATGCTAAACCATTATTTGATGTTATTCAAATACAAAAGATGTTACCTCATCGTCCTCCGTTTTTACTGGTCGATAAAGTTCTTGAGATGAGTGATAATCATATCATTGGAATGAAGAGTGTAACAATGAATGAGCCCTTCTTTGTAGGTCACTTTCCGGAAGAACCATTAATGCCGGGAGTATTACAAGTAGAAGCCATGGCACAAGTAGGTGGTATATTTGTACTTAATCAGGTTTCTGATCCGGAACTTTATTCAACTTATTTCCTTAAAATAAATGATTGTAGATTCCGGGGAAAAGTAGTTCCCGGGGATGTTCTTGTATTTAGTATTGAATTAATTGCTCCAATAAAGAGAGGAATTTGTCAGATGAGGGGAAAAGCCTTTGTTGGAGAAAAACTTGTTATGGATGGAGAACTAACAGCCCAAATTGTTAAAAATAAAGAAAAGTAAGCTATTATGAATCAACCACTAGCATATGTTCACCCACAAGCCAAAATAGCACCAAATGTTGTTATAGAGCCTTTTGTAAATATTGAAAAGAATGTGGTTATTGAGGAAGGCACTTGGATAGGATCCAGTGTCACTATTATGGAAGGTGCCCGAATTGGGAAGAATTGCAGAATTTTCCCTGGCGCAGTAATTTCTGCCATTCCTCAGGACTTAAAATTTGAAGGAGAAGAAAGTTTAGTTAAAATTGGTGATAATACCACTGTTAGAGAATTTGTTACCATTAACAGAGGTACCAAGGCAAATAATGAAACTTCAATTGGAAATAATTGTTTATTGATGGCTTATGTGCATGTTGCCCACGACTGTATTATTGGTAATAATGTTATACTTGCCAATGCCTGTAATCTGGGAGGTCATATAGAAATAGATGATTGGGCAATTGTTGGAGGTTTGTCGGCAGTACATCAGTTTGTGCATATTGGAAAACATGCCATGATTTCTGGTGGTAGTATGGTATTAAAAGATGTACCTCCGTTTTCAAAAGCAGGAAGAGATCCCCTTTCATTTATTGGAGTTAATTCCATCGGTTTGCGCCGAAGAGGTTTTACCAATGAAAGAATAAATGAGATACAGGATATTTTCAGACACCTTTTCCTTAAGGGAAGAAATATATCACAGGCAGTAAGATTTATTGAAGCTAATCTTCCCGCAACGCCTGATAGGGATGAGGTTCTTAGTTTTATTACAAATTCCCAAAGGGGAATTATGAAGGGGTATACTAGTATTAAAGACAAAAATGGATCCAGCGGATCATAAAATATTAAAATTCAATAAATGGCAACAACAGCAGATATAAGAAATGGATTATGCATTGAGCATAATGGAGAACTTTGGATAGTAGTAGAGTTTCAGCATGTTAAGCCCGGTAAAGGTCCGGCATTTATAAGAACAAAACTTAAAAATGCTATTAGTGGTAAAGTGTTATCACATACTTTTACCTCCGGATTTAAAATTAATGTCCAAAGAATAGAGAACAGAAGTTATCAGTTTTTATACAGTGAAGGTGATGTTTATCATTTCATGAATAATGAAGATTTTGAACAAACTTTTATAAATGAATCAATGATATCGGCTCCTCAACTACTTAAAGAAGGAGAGAATGTTACCATTGGATTTCACGCTGAAAACGAATCGGCAATATTTTGCGAAATGCCTACTTATGTTACATTGGAAATAACATATACCGAGCCAGGTGAGAAAGGTAATACTGCAACAAATGCCTTTAAAGATGCTACTGTTGAAACCGGAGCAACCGTTAAGGTTCCCTTGTTTATAAACATAGGCGACAAGATTAAAATTGATACCCGTAACGGGTCTTATTCAGAAAGAGTTAAATCTTAGATAATGGATTTTCCACATAAACTTTCAGTAAAGGAGATTGCTGAAATTATCAATGGTCGTCCATTGGGCGATATTGACGTTAATGCGTTGGGGTTGAATGAATTGCATGTAGTAAGGGAGGGTGATGTAACATTTGTAGACCATCCCAAATACTATAACAAAGTTCTAAACTCAAGAGCCAGTGTAGTTATTATTAATAAGGAAGTGGATGCACCTGAGGGGAAAACTCTTATTTTGCATGATCAACCCTTTAATGCATTTAATATTCTGATAAATAAATTCAGGGCTTTTAAACCCTCAGATAAGTTTATCAGTGAAAGTGCGATAATTGGTGAGAATACTTTTATCCAGCCCGGGGCTTTTATTGGCAACAATGTCAAAATAGGTGATAACTGTATAATTCATTCAAATGTAAGCGTTTACGATAATTCTGTTATTGGGAATAATGTAATTATACATTCCGGTAGTATTATCG
Source organism: Marinilabiliales bacterium (assembly GCA_002869365.1). Taxonomy (GTDB): domain Bacteria; phylum Bacteroidota; class Bacteroidia; order Bacteroidales; family F082; genus BM524. The sequence continues at coordinate 23,505 of PKTA01000096.1, forward strand.
GAGCCGATGCTTATTACTTTCAAAAAAGAGATGGAAAATTCTCAAAATTTCATTCAGGGGGTAGAGCAGTTATTGAGGATAATGTTGAGATAGGAGCCAATTGCTGTATTGATAAAGGCGTTACCGCTGATACAATTATTGGCTGTGGAACAAAATTCGATAATCATTGTCAGGTTGGACATGATACCATAATTGGAAAAAATTGTTTGATAGGTGCCTTTGCTGCCATAGCGGGCGTAACGAAAATTGAGGATGATGTAATTATTTGGGCAAGAGTTGCAATCAATAAAGATATAGTAATAGGAAAAGGCGCCGAAATTCTTGCTACTTCAGCCATTGACAAATCAGTTGAAGGAGGAATTACTTATATGGGTTCTCCTGCCATTGAAGTGAAGAAATATTGGCGAAACATGATATTCATGAAACAATTGCCTGACCTTATTAAGTCGTTAAGAGATAAATAATTAATCTTCAGGATTAGATTTTAAACCCAAATGATTGTTTTCGTTTGGGTTTTTTGTATGGAATATTTCTAATGCAACTATTATTGCTGTAAATCCCCAAAATGGTACAGAAAGCTTATCGGTATCCAGGAAGTTGTTTAATACACCGTGAGCCATATAAGTACTTAATCCCATCAATGCCATCATGCTAAGGAATTTGACTTTTTTATTTCCTTTTTCATAGGTTTTAATGCCTGAATATAAAATAGTTGCAAACATAAGGATAACTATTATCATTCCCGGCAAACCGGTTTCAGCAAGCGGACCTAAATATTCGCTGTGTGCATTTCCCTGGTCTCCTAAATTTGTACTTATAATTGTTTTTTCTCTGGAACGCTGAAAAGGCGCATAAACAAACTGATAGGTACCGGGTCCCCAGCCGAAAACAGGACGCTCATCATATAGTCGTACTGCAGCTTGCCATCTGTTTATCCTTTCCAGATTTGAGGCATCGGAAGAAATATTTGTTATAGATTTAACGTGCTCAGTAAAATTTGCCGATGAGTCTTGCTTGTTTTTTTCAAGTCTGTCGATAATTTGATGTTGAAATGTAAAAAATAATCCAACAAGTAAAATAAGCACTCCCAGTACCCAATAATATCTTATCCTGAAAACAACCAGAATAAATAGTCCGGCTGAAGCTAGTATACTCAACCAGGCAGCACGGCTGTACGATAGTAATATGGCAATAATGAGTATAAATGTTGCAGTTGTAGCAACTATTCTAATCCAGTTTTTTTGTTTAGGATATACAATAAAACCTATGGCTATTGGTAAAAACATCGATAATGCTGCCCCATAAGCAGTATGATCGTTATAGAACGGATCCATAACCCAGTGTCCTGTTTCCTCATCAAAACCATATTGTGAATGTATGCTAATTGTGTATATTACAACTATCAATAAACCAACTAAATACAGCCATAGAAATTTGTGAATATTTTCAATTTTTCTAAAGAACAGGGCAGCTACAAAGAAAAATGGAACTACAAACCATAAGCGTGAAATGAAAAACTTTATTGAAACTATTGGCAACTCACTGGTAAATGTAGTTATGAGTATCCAGAACAAATTCATGTAAATGAGATATGAAACTGGATGTTTTGATATTTTTTTATCGTAATTGTTTTGATAAATGACGTTAATAAGGAATATTATCAGAACACCAAACATCAGAGGTTCTGTGGGTAATGAAATGCCAAGCCCAGCCTCTAAATCACTAATATTTACAGCAAGTGGTGTAGCAAAGGTTATTAATAACAGAATTTTATCATAGGCAGTTAAATAGTAGTACATTACTATTAATACTACGGGAAGCAGAAACAACCAGTAAACATCTTTTTGTACTACCAAATACAGATTGACAAGCAAAAACACTGAAGTCAACCCATAAACCCATCCTATCTTAAGTTTTTCGTTCAAAAGTAAATTCTATTTCTTACGGTTCTCGATGAACATTATGATAAATGAAGAAAACATTAAAGCAGCAAGTGCTGCAAGACCAACAATAATCCAACGTACCGGATATTCTTTCCTGTCGCTAACATAAGGTGCAGATACGATGTTGCTATATGTCATATGTGAATCTATAAAACGAACAGCCAGTTCGTAATCCAGTTTTACCTGCACGTACGTACGAGCTTCATTTTGAATCATCTCAGTAACTTCCAGTAGTTGACCACTATATTTTTCCATGTTTTTCTTTAGCCTTTCAACTTCTTTCTTATTAATTTTGCCAATGTTTCCATCGTAAGTTCCCAATAAACCTCTGAAAATTTCCTGTGATTGATTACTATACTCAATAATACCGTAATCTTCTCCCAATTCCTGAAGGATTGTTTTTAGCGAATCAATAGTATTTCTTTTTTTCTGTAACTGAAGTCGGTACATATCCGCAACCTCTATATATTTTGTTTTATGAAGGCGAGCCATTTTTTTATCGTAAAAATGAATTAGTGAGTTTACAATCATAGCAGCGGTATCAGGATTTTTATCTAATACATCTATTGAAACTGCCTCATAAGGAGTTTTTCCTATTTTTATTTTCTCGCTATATTCATTATATAAAACCGATTTATAGTATTTATAGTTCTTGTCGATATTATAATGTTCGTCAAGTTTAAATTTATTAATAATACTATCTTTAATGTCTTGAGAATTAAATATTTGCAACATCTGTTCTGTTTCACTTTCCTCTGAATAGGAATCAGTATTTGCAGGATATAAAACAGCATGTGATTTATAAAGTGGTGTAATAAATGCAGGACCTGAAAAAATTCCTCCCAAAACCGCAGCAATAATTACAATCACCGTTAAATGCACTTTCCATTTATCCAATAAACTCAATAATTCTGAACTGTTAAAAAATTTAGCCATCTCTATGTCGTTAATTTCGGTAATTACATAATCTTTATTTTCCTTTTGTTTATCTCTTTCTTCTTCATCTTTTTCCCCTAAATTTTCATTAGATAAAGTGTCGTCGAGTTTAATATTTTTCTGACTTTTTATATTTTGATCACCCTTATTATAATTAATATAATCAGGGATACTAATTTTTAGTCTTTTTTTTTTAATCTTGACTTCTATTCCACCGGAAAAAACCTCAATAAAACCCAATATTAACAATGCCAGCATAAAACTTGCAATTGTTGATATTAGTACTATTAACCATCTAATAGGATAGGTTTTTTTCTCGGCCTTATATGCGCTACTCACAATAAATTTATGTGGAAGACTCTCCGTTGCGTCAACTTTGGCCTCCTCGTATTTAGATCGTAATGCACTCAACTTTTTCTTGTCATGCTCAAGAGCATCTCTAATGGAAACATAAGGCCCTCCATATTTGGCAAGCATATCAAGTTTCTTTTGAAGACGATTAACGCCCGCTTGATTACCTTTTGCCATTTCAATGGCCAACTGCCGGTTAAACATTTCCGATTGACTCTCGTAATCATTAACTCCTAATCCACGTAAAACAGTTAGTGAATCTTCCTGAAGCCTTACCTGATTTTTTAGGTTTAAATATTCTTCTTCTACTATTTTAAATGCTCTAACAGCGATCTCCTTCTGCATATTGTTGATGGTAGAATCTACCAGTTCAGCAATGTCGTTTGCCATATCAGCAGCGAACTTTGGATTTTTGTCCAGCACAGAAATCTTTACTGCCATATATTCTGTACGTCTGAATTTGAATTTATCCTCATATTCATTATACAGATGTGTCATCTTATATTTGTCACCTTGCTTGATACCATAATGATCAAGTAAGTTATATTTATTGATAATTCTATCACGTATTTTATTAGAATTTAAAACCTGCAGCATTTGCTCAGTTTGCTCGTCTTCTCCAAATTCTAATATGTCTTTACTATTAACAAATGTTTCACTCAACAACACCTTTGAAATTGAATTGCTGGCTGTTGGATAAAGAATAACAGTTGATTGATAAAGAGGTGTGATAAAATATGATGACGAAAATATTGACGAAAGAACTATAACAATTAAGGTAATGATGCTTAACTGTTTGTAGTATTTAAGCAGAACTTGTAATAATATACCTGAAAAAAATGGTTTTTCTATCTGGTTTTTACCCACGTTACTTAATTTTTAATAGAAAGGCAAAAATAGGAATTTTTATAATTGATACAACATCCATTTTCCTTTGTAAATGATACATAAATAATTTGATAAATACTAAATTGTGATCAAAAATAAAACGCTTAACGATTACAAAATCAATATATTACTTTAGATATTTATTGTTGACTTTCAATATTATCGTTGTCAGCCTGAAATTTAAAGCCTATTCTTTTTCCTGTTTTTATTGAAATAGTGTCGAGAGTGTTTTTAATAAGGTGTACTGAAATCTCTTGTTGAGTTTCGTAAGGAGGACAAAGTAAGTCGAAGTTTAATGTATAGTCGATTGCTGCTGCAGCTATTTCAGTAATACTCTTTTCGGTAATAATATTCTCTCCAAAGTTATTGTAAATGAAACCCAACTCTTTCTTGCCTTCTACAAAATAGTGTTTTTCATTATTTATGAAAACTCTGCCTATTAAATAGCCTAAATCATTAACTCTGTTGTATTTAAATGAGTCGGCAAGGAAATTGTAAATATAAATTACACCACAATATGATCGATTCGGATTATCCTTAATATATGATGTGTGCATAACCGAATGTTTTCGAGGAAATTCAAACACATTGGTATGCATCATAAAAAGCAATATGTCGCCACCAAACTTAACTTCCAATTCAAATTTTCCGTTTTGCTTAAATTCAAAGTTTAATTCTTCTTTGTTTTCAAGTTTCTGAGTAGATTTTTTATAATTACTTTCGATATTCTCAAGTACATTTTTAAGTATTTGAAAAGCATCAAAAGTATTACTATAAACTTCTTGCTTTAGTTTTGATTTGGAATAAATCCTTGAAAAAAGATCCTGTTGTTCCGAATTTGATTTTGCCATATTATAGTCTTATTCAAAAGTAAACGAAAGTAGGAAAATTTTAGAATTTAAATGATCAATAGAATCCGTATATAAATTTCCTTCTCTCTTTATCAAATCGAATAAACCATAACCCATGCGTATTTCTGTTCCAAATTTAAAATAATTGGTATAAAAATCAACACCTACCCCAACCTCAGCAAGCATATCATGTTTGTTAATTTTTACAGAAACATCATTCAGGTTCTTTTCTGCTTTTTTCTGTGATGCTAAATCCAAAGTATATTTCATGCCACCGGTAACGTAGGCAGCGAAATTATTCAGCCTGTGTGAACGGTATTTTACAAATAATGGGAATTCAATAAGTGTGGAGGTAATGCTTTTTTGTACTTCCAAATATGTGGATTCCCCATCTTTATATGATAAAATTCCATAATTTATCATTCTTTCTCCAAAAGAAAGCGATGGCACAAACCTTAAATCAAAATGTTTCGATAATCTTAAATTACCTAATATACCAATGGTAAATCCCGGAGTACCTTCAGATGTAACATTATATACATAAAGTGAGTCGGCAAAAATATCGGGGCTTTGTTCTTTGTTCCATTTAATAAACGATAGGTTGTCGACTGGTTTTATGTTGAAAACCAGGTTGTTAGCCGCTAAGATAAAACCAAAATGATAAGGTGACTGATCGTAATTTGGCAGGTTTAACACTTTTCTTTTTTGAGAATAGGCATTAAACCCGATGAATATCGTTAAACTTAAAATTAAAACTTTACGTATTATTGATTTCTTCAATTTCTTATTTTTTTAGTTAACGGTTTAAATTGAATCTTATTACGGCCGGCAAAAATAATTTTTTTATTGAATAAACATAAAATTATGCCAGAGCAGTATATAAAGTGGCTATGCCAAATGTTAATCTTTTCTGAGCAGTATTTTTGAAACTTGCTTTTTTTAATTCGTTTAAAAATTCCTCTCCTTCAGCAAACTTCTGAACCGATTCGGGTAAATATGTATAAGCAGAATCGTGGCTCGAAACTACTTTCCCAAATAATGGTAGGATAGATTTAAAATAGAAATTATATAAGTTTTTGAAAGGGAATTTGTTAGGTTTTGAAAATTCAAGAACTGCCAGCATTCCTCCAGGTTTTAAAACCCTGTTCATCTCCTTTAATCCGGCTTGCAGGTTTTCATAATTTCTAACACCAAAGGCAACGGTAACAGCATCAAATGTTTGACTGTCAAATCTTAGATTTTCAGAATCGCCAACCTCAAGTTGAATGATATTATTCAATTTTTTCTTTTTAATCTTCTCTTTTCCAATGTTTAACATCCCTTCAGCAATGTCTACGCCAATTATGGAATCGGGATTTAACGAGGCTAATTCAATAGCAAGATCAGCAGTTCCGGTGGCCACATCCAGAATTTTTTTAGGCTTCGCGGCAGCCAATGTTCGCCTGAGTTTTTTTCTCCATATAATATCAATACCCATGGAGAGAAAATGATTTAAAAAATCGTATTTGTGAGCAATGTCGTTAAACATCTTCTCAACCTTTACTTTTTTGCCTTTATTGCTTTCTTGCTCCATAACTATCTGGTAAGTAAATTTATTACCTCACTTTGTAATTTGCTTTTGTCAATAGGCACTACGCCAACTTCTTCACAAACCAAACCTCCTGCAAGATTTGAAATTGCAGCCATTTCTACTACTTCTGTCTGGCATGCTAAACATAATGAGGCAACACTAATTACTGTATCGCCTGCTCCCGACACATCGGTTATATTTCTGTAATGTGCTCCTAAAGTGGTTGATTCATAATTTAAATCCTCTTTTTCCCATCTTACAAAAACACCTTTTTCCGACAATGTGTTTAATATAATTTTTGCACTTAGTTTTTGCTGTAGTATTGCTACTGCCTCCTCAATTTCAAGTTTATTATTTAAATTTATATCAATGTTCAGCCCTTCTTTAATTTCCTTTAAATTTGGTTTGAAGAGATTTACATTCTTGTAGTCGAGAAAGTTGTTTTTCTTCGGATCAACAACAACCGGAATATTAACTGAAATTGCCAGTTCAACAACTTTGCTTATAAGTTCTTTATCAATAACTCCTTTATCGTAGTCTTGAAAAATTATCACGTCAATACCCTCATTATTAATTATTTGAGTAATTATTTCAAGGAGTTTTAGATGATCTTCTTCATCTAGTGACGACTTAATTTCTTCGTCAACTCTAAGCATTTGAGTATTATTGCCAATAACTCTGAATTTGGTGGTTGTAAGCCTTTTGTTGCTTTTAATTATGCCCGTTGTTGGCAACTTTTGATTAATCATTAAATTCAGATAATCATCGCCTTTTTTGTCATTGCCAATTACTGAACACAAATATGGCTCAGCACCCAGGGCTTTTATATTTAATCCTACGTTTGCGGCACCACCCAATCGGTCTTCTCTTTTTGATACTTCAACAACAGGAACAGGAGCCTCCGGTGAAATTCTATTTACTTTGCCCCAAATATAAGAGTCAACCATTACATCACCGATAATAATAACTTTTTTATCGTTGAACTCATTAAATAAATGTGAAACTGATTCAGTTGTTAGCATTTTTATCTTTTCAATTTTTCGAATGCAAATGTAATAAACCTGATTCAATCAGGAACCTAAGTTAAGATAGTTTACATTTTTATTTTGAATTAATGTTTTGTTGTCAAGTTGTTAGTCCGCATTCGTTGGCTGTATTCCTGAATATACGCTTTTAAAATATTCTCAAGTTCGCTGGCAATTTCAGGTTTTTCTTCTAGCAGATTAGTTTTATGCTCCAAATCATGTTTTTCGTAAATAGCAGTAGGGTTTTCTCCGTTAAATAACAGGCAGTAATTTCCTTTTGTGATTTGAAAAAGGCCATTAACATAATGAAAGGCAGCATGCACTGCAGTTGAATCAAATGCACTATTTCCAAATGCGAGATAATTATCATCATAATTTAAAAGATCCAAAAGGCTTGGCATAATATCCGATTGATGAAATGTGTTGCTGTAAACACCTGTAAGAGATGTGTCGCCTGGAGCATAAAACAATATGGGAATTGCATAACGGCCTGATGTATTTTTATAATATTTCAATAAATCACTATCAGGAAGATTTCCTTTCTCTTCAATATTATTATTGTCTGTTGGAATTACCGACTGAGCTGGGTGATCAGCGGAGATCACAAAAATTGTATTCTTATACCAGTCTTTTTTTGACGCCTCCTTAAAGAAATTTCTTAAGGCATTATCGGTATATCTGACAACTCTGTGAATGCGAAGGGGACCTTCATCAAAAATGGTATCATATTTTGGAGGTAGAGAATAGGGGTAATGCGAACTCAACGTAAATTCCATTGCGAAAAAAGGTTGTTGCATTTCATCAACTTTAGAAATCATAAACTGAAGGAATGGCTCATCGTATATTCCCCAATAACCGTCATAGTCAAAGTCGTTATCATATTCGGTACGCCCATAATATTTGTCGAAACCTAAGAAAGTAACAAAACCGTCAAGCCCGAGTGTTCCGTTTGTACCTCCATGAAAAAATGCAGTTTCATAAGATTTTTTCTCCAGCAAATCGGCAAGAGAAGTGTATTTGTTATTTCCATAAACAGAAGTAATTATCGGGTCGTCGATTAGACAAGGTATTGAGGTTACTGCACTTGGAATGGCGTCCATTGATCGATATCCACTTGAAAAAGCATTTGTAAACACTAAAGAATTCCCTATTAAAGAATCAAGAAAGGGGGTATATCCTTTATAGTTATTTAAACTTCCTACATATTCTTTGGAGAAACTCTCCAGCAATATTATAACAATGTTTTTGTTTTGGAAGGTTTTATCGGGTTCGCCGTCTTTCTTTAGTTTATAGTAATCGGTTAGTTTCTTATTATCGAAATATTTTAAATCTTTTACCTCATTATGACCATATGTCGTCATCAGAGTAAAAGGTGTATTTAATATTAAAGGAACCTTTTTGGCATCGCTATATTTTGTGGCGTGCATTATTGATAGAGGTCGTAGTTGAAAACCTCCACGTGCACCTATGAGGCTGATCCCTAATATTAACGACATCAAAAGAAATTTATAAATGAAGTTCTTAAAATTCAGTTTATACTGTGGCTTTTCAAGTTTTTTAAACCTTTTGTAGGGAATATTTAGTATGAAAACAATTGGAATAATTAGAATTGGAACAAACCAATAATCAATAGCAAACTTTGGTAGTAGTTTTAAAACATCATCACTGATAAAAATAAACTTTACCACATCGATTGTGGATCTTTTTTGTGTGAAATGGAAAAATATAGAGTCGCCCAGGTTTATGCTTATCAAGAGAGTATTTATGATTATATAAAGTATACTGATTGATAGTTGCAAATATCTATTGTAATACAGTTTTCCCAAAGGTAAAGTATGGGCAAGAATTATTATGAGGTTAAAATATATAATTACCGATATATCAAATCGTATTCCTATAAAAAACAGGCGTGCAATTTCAATAATCGAAACATCAGAAAATAGTGAGTAATTATAAATGTAAAAAAATAATCTGCTTAAGCTGAAGAGAATCAGCAGTAGTCCTAGTTTTTCTAATAGTCTGAGTATTCTAAATCTGTATTCTCTCAATATTTATTTCAATTTTTCCAATGAGTTTTTAATTCTGATTACGGCTTCTTTAATATTATCGATAGATGTTGCATAAGAAATGCGGATACATTCAGGACTTCCAAAAGCATCACCGGCAACCAATGCAACATGAGCTTCTTCTAACAAATACAAACACATATCGCTACTATCTTTAATTAATCTGTCACCAAATGATTTCCCAAAGTAACTGCTTACATCCGGGAAGAGGTAAAAGGCGCCACCAGGAACATTTGTTGTTACACCAGGAATTTCTCTTAATAAATCAACTAATAAATCACGTCGTTTTTTAAACTGACTAAGCATAGTTTTTAACTCTTCAGAGCCCTCAGGGTTTGTGCTAATGGCTTCTGCTGCAGCTGCTTGCGAAATGGTTGATGCGCCTGATGTGAATTGACCCTGAAGTTTAGTACATGCTTTTGCTATCTCCAATGGAGCTGCCATATATCCTATTCTCCAGCCTGTCATGGCAAATCCTTTAGATACACCATTTATCAAAACTACTCTGTCTTTTAAACTTTCAAATGATGCAAAACTAAAATGACCTCCTTCAAAATTTATCAATTCATAAATTTCATCTGTAATTATTAAAATATCGGGATATTTCTCTAAAACTTTAGCGAGATTGTTTATTTCTTCAAATGTATAAACGGCCCCTGTAGGATTGCTTGGAGAGTTAAATAAAAATGCCTTAGTATTATTTGTTATTGCCTTCTCAAGCTGTTCAGGACTCATTTTAAAGCCATCATCAATTGTTGTAGGAATACTAATCATTTTTCCGCCGGCCAACTGTATCATTTCGGGATACGATACCCAATAAGGCGAAGGCACTATAACCTCGTCACCATCATTTAAAATGCTCATAAAGATATTTGCCAGTGAATGCTTAGCACCTGTGGAGACTACAATCTGGTTAACATTATAATCAAGATTGTTGTCTCTTTTTAACTTTTTGCAAATGGCTTCCCGTAATACCGGTAAACCGGGAACAGGCGGATAGTGCGTTAAATTGTTGTCGATGGCCAATTTTGCAGCTTCTTTAACATTTTCAGGTGTGTTAAAATCAGGCTCACCTATACTAAGAGGTATTATATCAATTCCTTTTTCCTTTAGTTCGCGGCTCATCTCAGTCATTTTTAATGTTGCCGAGACAGACATTTTTAGAACTCTATCAGATAATAAGTTTTTTACCATTTCAAATCCTTTTTTAAAGAGTTGGCAAATATAAAGGAAATAATACTTTGTGAAATACTTAACACACTTAAGTTTTTGAACAATCTTATTGTCAGTGATTGTTATAAGTTTTACAACAAAATAATGTATAGTTGATTAATTATTGTGATTAGCATAATAAACAGATAAATGGTTTATAAGGTATATTATTGAATATTAGCATATTAAATATTATTCACATTGTTGTGATCAATTATTAACAATGGTTTGATGGATAGGATAATAATCATATTTTTGCGCTTTAATTCTAAATAGATAAAAATGGATATTTTTGATAAGTGCGAAAACGCAATGGGCCCATTAGGAAAATATGCCAATCAGGCGGAGGGTTATTATGTTTTTCCAAAACTTGAAGGAGAAATTTCAAACAAAATGATGTTTCAGGGCAAGGAGCGTCTCGTTTGGAGTTTAAATAACTATCTTGGTTTAGCAAACAATCCTGAAGTTAGAAAGGCTGATGCACAGGGTGCTGCCGACTGGGGGATGGCATATCCAATGGGAGCAAGGATGATGTCGGGTCATACAAAATACCATGAAGAACTTGAAGAAAAATTAGCCTCATTTGTTGGACGTGAATCAGCATATCTGCTAAATTATGGTTATCAGGGAATGGTCTCCATTATTAATGCTATGGTCGACAGAAAGGACGTTATCGTATACGATTCAGAAGCACATGCTTGTATTATCGACGGTATGCGTTTGCATTTTGGTAAACGATTCGTTTATCCACACAACAATATGGAAAACCTTGAAAAAGAATTGCAAAGAGCAACCAAAATTGTTGAAAAAACAGGTGGAGGAATTCTTGTAATTACTGAAGGTGTTTACGGAATGGCAGGTGATTTAGGGAAACTTGATAAAATAATAGCTTTAAAAGATAAATATAAATTCCGCCTGTTTATCGATGATGCTCACGGTTTTGGTACTATGGGACCTACAGGAGCAGGTACTGATGAGCATTTTGGAATTCAGGATGAAGTGGATATCTATTTCGGAACATTCGCCAAATCGATGGCAGGAATTGGAGGCTTTGTGGCTTCAAACAAAAGTGTTATAAAATATTTGAGATATAATATGCGCTCTCAAATTTATGCTAAATCGTTGCCAATGCCTATGGTTATTGGAGCCTTGAAACGTCTTGATATGCTTATTAATGAACCAGAGCACAGAGAAAATCTATGGAAAATTGTAAATGCATTACAATCAGGGCTTCGTAAAAATGGATTAAATCTTGGTAATGCCGAATCGCCGGTAACACCTGTATTTTTAAATGGTGGAGTAAGTGAAGCAACACAAATTACCTACGACTTGAGAGAAAATTACAATATATTCTGTTCTATAGTTGTATATCCTGTTATTCCTAAAGGGATGATAATGTTGAGGTTAATTCCAACTGCTGTTCATACTTTAGAAGATGTTGATTATACAATAAAGGCATTTACTGAAATTAAAAACAAGCTCGACAATAACGAGTATGCTCATGAATTCAAAGTTCAAACAGCAGATTAAATCTTAACTAAGCCTTACAATAAAATGAGAGTTGGTTGTTAAATGGTAACTAATCAATCTAAATTAAGCAGATCTAACTTTTGGATAATTGTTGTTAATTCAACAGCCTCTTTTGTTGTTGCCTATTTAATAGTGTTTTATGTGAATATGGGAACTACTTTGTTGTCAACAGCAATGTTCAACTTTAATGTTAGTTTCAACTACAGTGTTGTTTATTACCAGATTCAGGATTATCAATGGACACATGATGCCGTAAAACTTATTTTTAGTTCGGGGCCTATTATGGTTTTTATATTGGGCATACTCTCATTAGTTGGTTTTTTTGGTTTATTGGAAGAAGTGTCCAGATTAAAACTTTTATTTTTATGGATTAGCTTAATATCTTTTAATCAAACATTTGGTAACCTTATGATTGGCAACCTTTTTAAAACAGGTGTCGGGCATGTTTTTAACTGGATGTATTTTAGCGATACAGCTAAAATGGTAGTAGCGCTTATAGGTTTCTTCGGACTAATAACCACTGCTTTTATTATGAGACAACCTGTTGGTATTTCTGCTAATACATACTTCAATAAACTAGGAAGTAAGAACTTCCCGTTTTTTATTACTGCCCAGTTAATACTGCCTTTTATCTGTGGCTATGGTTTAATATTCGCTTACTTTTCACAGAACCTGTTTTTTCAGGAGAAATATGCTTGGATTAGTTTAGGGATAATGTTGTTGTTTATTTTCATTAGTTTGAGTAAAAGTGAGGATATGTATTTCGATGAAGAGGAGAGAACAATAAGCCTTTCTAATTTTCTGATAGTATTTGCTATAGTGATGTATGTAGGATTAAGATATTTCCTTAGAGATCAAATTTATATTAATTGGTAAATTTCATGAATTACGAATTTTTATGAAATAAATTAACGCAATTTATCATATCACAACTACGCTTTAGTTTCTAATTTAGAATGAATTTAATTACCTTTGCCACCTTAAAAATTGTACCAGATGTCAGTAAAAGCAAAAGATATTTTAAAAAAATTAGGTTTAAGTAAGGAAGAAATTCTTAATGATTTTAGAATAGCCAATGAAAGTCGTCAGGCTAGTTTAATGGGTAGGAGAGAGGTACTTACCGGAAAAGCCAAGTTCGGTATTTTTGGTGATGGTAAAGAAGTACCACAACTTGCTATGTCTCACTTTTTTGAGGATGGTGACTGGAGATCAGGATATTATCGTGATCAAACGTTTATGCTGGCATCCGGAATGATGAGGTTGGAAGAAATATTTTCCATGCTTTATGGTGATACCGATATAAATGCCAACCCTGGAAATGGGGGGCGATTAATGAATAATCACTTTGCAAGCAGGAGTCTTGATGAAAAAGGCAATTGGAAAAATCTTGTAGAACAAAAAAATTCATCCTCCGATAGTTCTCCAACTGCTAGCCAAATGCCGCGATTATTGGGGCTTGCTCTTGCTTCAAAGTTCTATCGTGAAAATAAAGAACTTCATAAATTCAAAAATTTCTCAAAAAAAGGAAATGAAGTTGCATTTGGAACTATTGGTGATGCTTCTACTTCAGAAGGGCATTTTTTCGAAACCATAAATGCTGCAGGAGTTATGCAGGTTCCAATGGCAATGTCGGTTTGGGATGATCAGTGGGGTATTTCGGTCCCTAACAAATTTCAAACTGTGAAGGAAAGTATTTCTGAAATTCTTAAAGGATTTGAGAAAACAAAAGATAGTAACGGATTACATATTTTTAAGGCCAGCGCATATAACTATCCGGAACTTATCGAAACCTACAGAAAAGGTGTAAAAGTTTGTCGTGAGAAACAAATTCCGGTTTTATTTCATATTACCGATTGTACTCAACCACAAGGTCATTCTACCTCGGGCTCGCACGAAAGGTATAAGTCGGATGAACAAATGAAACGTGAGGTGGAACTTGATGGAATTATCCATATGAAGAACTGGATAATTGATAGTGGAATAGCAAGTTCTGAAGAACTAGAAACGATAGAAGCAGAGTCGATAGCAAGAGTTAAACAAGCCAGAAAACAGGCCTGGAATAATTTTCAAAAGCCAATCCAGGTTCGTCAAAAGGAGTTTTTGAATGTAGTAGACGTAACTACTTGTAATTGCGCTAAAACCGATGCTATAGAAAAAATTAAAAAGGATTTGGGACGAATTGGTGAGCCAATAACCAAAGATCTGGTTTCTTCAGGCAAGAAAATTCTTCGATTAATTTGTGATAATTGTTCCAACCCAAATAATTCATTAAAAAAGAATGTTACTAAATGGCTTGAGGCAGAAATGAAAGATAATGCTGAAAGGTATAATTCTCATTTGTATAGCAACACCGAAAATTCTGCCCTCAATGTAAAACATATACCTCCTGTTTATAGCGATAAACCTAAATCTGTCCCCGGCAGGGAAATATTAAGAGATAATTTTGATTTAATTTTTGAAAGAGATCCTTTGGTTTTAGCATTCGGAGAGGATGTTGGAAATATTGGCGGTGTTAATCAAACCTATGAAGGGCTTCAGGAAAAATATGGGGCTTCCAGAATTTTCGATACCGGAATTCGTGAAGCTACAATAATTGGTCAGGGATTAGGCATGGCAATGAGAGGATTAAGGCCTATAGCAGAAATTCAGTATTTCGACTATTTACTTTACGGATTGCAAGTATTGAGTGACGACCTGGCAACACTTCATTATCGTACTAAAGGAGGGCAAAAAGCACCTCTAATAGTTAGTACACGTGGCCATCGTCTCGAAGGTATATGGCATTCAGGTTCTCCCTTAAGCATGGTAATAAATTCCATTAGAGGTGTACATGTTGCAGTTCCAAGAAATATGACGCAGGCAGCAGGATTTTATAATACTTATCTAAAATCAGATCAACCGGCATTAATTATTGAACCATTAAATGCATACAGGCTGAGGGAAAATGTGCCTGAAAATATGGATGAATTTAATACTGCAGTTGGTATTCCAGAGGTGTTAAAGGAAGGAAAAGACGTAACCATTGTTACTTATGGATCTTGTGTTAGAATTGCTGAAGATGCGGTAAAGCAGTTGAAAGACTTTAAAATTGATGTAGAGCTTATAGATGTTCAGTCGCTTATACCTTTTGATTTAAATCATATTATTGCTGAATCTTTGAAAAAAACCAATAAGGTGTTATTCTTCGACGAAGATGTTCCGGGAGGGGCTACGGCTTATATGATGCAGAAAGTTATGGAAGAACAGGGAGCGTTTTATAGTTTGGATATGGATCCCAGAACTTTAACTGCGCAAGCACACCGAGCTGCTTATAGCACTGATGGGGATTATTTTTCCAACCCAAATGCTGAGGACGTATTCGATGTAGTGTACAATATGATGCATGAGTATAATCCGAAAACTTATCCAAAGATATTCTAAAGGCTTTTTTCAAATATCTAGTATCTTTGCATTTTATAATGATGCACGGAATATCTAAATATATCTTAATAATACTCTTATTGCTAATTGCTTTTAAGACTACAAGGCATGAGTCTGTGCTTAGTGATCAGCGAAAAAAAGTAGAGATTTCATTTGTCGATTCAATTAAATCATTACAACTAACTGATAATAAATTAATTCCTGAGTATATTTCCCGTAAGGGAGAAATAGATAATTCGCAGGAGCTGGATGTTCCAATGGAATTATTAGC
>PKTA01000017.1 GCA_002869365.1 Marinilabiliales bacterium
GATGATATTTACAATATTTACATCAGTTGGATGTGATAAGTTCTCAGGATAAATTATTTTGCTAGGACTATTCTGTGTACTATTTACACTTAAAGTTGTGGTTTTTATTCCGCTTTTAAAGGTATAAGTCTGTTGAGCATTGCATAAATTGAAGATTCCAAGCAATACGTTAATAAGTAAAAATTTTTTCATAAGAATTGGATTTATTAATTTGGTATTTAACTAGATACATCTTTAAACCAAAATAAGTTTTCAAAGGATATCTTAATTGTGAGACATTAAAATTATAAAAATAGTTGCAAAATGAATCATAACATAAAATTGCGTATTTTCGTAGTTTATAATCAATTATCTTTTTATATTAAATGAAACGTCAGGTAACGATAAAAGACATTGCTGAAAAACTTGGGATAAGTGTATCCACTGTTTCGCGTGCCCTTAAAGATCATCCGGATATTAGTTTAAAAACCAGGCAGGCTGTTAAAGAACTTGCCAAATTATTGGGCTATAAACCAAATTTAATTGCTCTTAATCTCAAAAACAGCAAAACTAATACCATTGGTTTGATTGTTCCTGAAGTTGAACATCACTTCTTTTCTAAAATTTTAAATGGTATTGAAGAAGTTGCTTATGAAAATAATTATAATGTTTTGGTGGTACAATCCAACGAATCGTATATGCGAGAAGTTTTGAATACTCAAACACTAATTGCAAATCGTGTTGATGGAGTTTTGGTTTCTTTTGCTAAAGAAACACAGGATTATTCTCATTTTCAGCAAATGCTTGACTATGAAATCCCGATAGTTTTTTTCGACAGAACTATAGAAGATTTTCATGCAGACGGGGTAGTAGTAGATGATTATTCAGGGGCCTATAATGCTGTAAAGCATTTGATTGAAAGAGGTTGTAAACGTATTGCATTATATACTTCACCACAGCATATGTTAATCGGAAAAAATCGTTTTCAGGGATATAAAGATGCCCTTGAAAAACATGGTTTGACATATGAGAAGGATCTCGTTTATCCATGTGATACCATTGATTCTGCGATTAAAATTTCGAGAAGTGTATTAAAAAAGCATGATAAACCCGACGGCATTTTTGCTGTAAACGATCTTACAGCAATAGGTGTTATGAAAGTTGCCAAACAACTGGGTATAAAAGTGCCTGAGGAATTAAAAATAGTTGGGTTTGAAAATAGCAGAAGTGCAACTATTTGTGACCCTGAACTTACCAGTGTGGATCAGTTTGGTTATAACCTGGGTAAAAAATCAGCTGAACTTCTATTAAAAAGAATGAAAGGTGATGATTTTAATTATGAACCTGAATATTTAAAACTCAAAACTGAACTAATAGTCAGAGGTTCCAGTTAGGGAATTCCATTTTGATCTGTTGGTATATCGTACTAACTTTTGATTTTAAATTATTTCCCATTCCCAATTTTCCTACTTTTGTTTTCTAAAATTTATATTATGGTTTTAAATTCTATAGTTTGGGATGTGCGTCCTGAAATATTTTCAATACCTGATAATATTGCATTAATTGGAGGCTTGTCGGTAAGATGGTATGGCTTACTATTCGCAATGTCGTTTATTGTTGGATATATATTAATGAAAAAGATATTTGAGAATGAAGGAATTGGAGAAAAAGTCCTGGATCAGTTATCAACCTATATGCTTATTTTCACTATTGTTGGTGCACGCTTAGGACATTGTTTGTTTTATGAGCCCGGATATTATCTTTCTCATCCCATTGAAATATTGAAAATTTGGGAAGGTGGTCTTGCAAGTCATGGTGCCGCTATAGGAATATTAGCAGGCCTGTATTTCTTCTCAAAAGCGAATAAAAAACCATTTTTGTGGATAATGGATAGAATTGTTATAGTTGTTGCTTTAGCGGGATTTTTCATTAGAATGGGTAACCTTATGAACTCAGAAATTTTTGGAGATGTTACCAGCCTTCCATGGGGATTCGTTTTTACAAGATATTACGATCCTGCTTTGGCAGTAGATGCAAGACATCCTACACAAATTTATGAAGCATTATCATATTTATTGATATTTGTTTTTCTATTCAGAAGTTATTGGAAAGTTAAAGGCAAAACTACCAACGGAGAATTATTTGGGTATTTTTTGGTTCTGCTGTTTAGTGTGCGATTCCTGATTGAATTTATTAAAGTTCCTCAGGTGGGATTTGAAGCCGATATGATTTTAAATATGGGACAAATATTAAGTATTCCATTTGTGTTAATAGGTGCATATTTGTTATATATGGCAAGGCAAAAAAAAGGAGACCATAAGGTCTCCTAAAATTTCATTTATAACTTCCTTACGGGAAGATATTATCTAAGATTTAAATTCTGTATTTGCTCATAAAATACGCTATCAACATCATTTGCAAGTTTTTCCTGTTTATTTTGGCGTGTTAACTGCCCCAGGTTTTGAAGCGATGCCAATGCCGATTGTATTTCATTTTGATAAGCATCTTTAAACTTTGGTTTTAGTCCGTCGTAATAATATAAATCCTGACTGTATCTGTCAAATATTTCCTGTACAACTTCATTTGCTTTTTCTGTTGCTCCTGCCTGATAATATAAATCGGCCCATCGTATCATAAAATAATCATACGGGAATTTATTGGCAGGGAAGAACTCTCTGCCCTTATCCAAAGCTTCAATTGCCTTTTCATTTTTGTTTGCGTCAACAAGTGCTTCTGCCAATCGCATATAATATTGTTTCGACATGCTAACATTCCTTGCACTTTCCCTGTCAACAATAACGTCATCTTTATTTAACCGACCCCATCTGGCATCTTCCGACATAAGAACTTCATAAGATTTTTCAGCGTCAACACCACCAATACCATCGCGGTAAACAGGACCAACAAATGGTTTAAATCGATAAACAACTCCTTCCTGATGACAGTATTTGTCAACATCGAAAACTTTATTCAAGGTTGCCGGATTTGCAAAATAAATTGGTCTCTCCCAGTTATTTGTTGAAATTAAGTCTAACAACATTAAATCGTTTCTGTAAAGCCCATTTTGTTTTATATCCCAATCAATTTCTTTAACTATTTTGTTAGCATTTTCTGGTTGTACAGTACCTGTTTTTAAAACCTGTGCTGAGTCGACCATTAACTTTAATTTTTTTACCGGTAGATAATTTACCCATTGTCCGTTTTGTAATGGGATTTTAGTTCTTTTATCGTCATTACTAACAAAGTCAATGGCATCTTTAACATTAGTCCGATCTTCTATTCTGGCAAAAACAGGGAGGTAGTTTTGATCACCCATCATGTAGAATTTTGGATCAATACTTAATGGTAGTTTATCAGATTCATAAACTTTTTTACCCATTTGATTAACGTACCAATCGCCGGAAGAAAGCATATAGTTTACTACTCTAACATCTGTTCTATAACCTTCTACTTCTTGCACATACCAAAGAGGGAAGGTGTCATTATCCCCGTTTGTAAATAATATGGAATTGGGTTCACAGGAGGCGAGATACATTTTGGCAAAGTCGGGAGCAGAATATTTTCCTGAACGGTCGTGGCTTTCCCAGCCTTGAGTGGCCATAATAGTTGGCACCAGTAAAGTACTTAATGCCGTAACGGTTATCACTGTTACTTTTTTGTTACCCATAAACTTTTTGAAAGTTTCAAAGAGAGCTAAAACTCCAAGGCCAATCCAAATGGAAAACGCATAGAATGATCCTGCATAGGCATAATCACGTTCACGTGGCTGCAGTGGTGTTTGGTTAAGATATATTACAATAGCCAGCCCTGTCATAAAAAATAGCAGAAATACTACCCAAGTATCTTTTTTACTCCTTTTTAATTGATAGGCAAATCCAAGTAATCCAAGAATAAGCGGTAGAAAATAAAATTTGGTTCTGGCAGGATTTTCCATGCTTGGAGGCAGATTTGATTGGTCGCCCAACCTCATGCTATCGATGAAATTAATACCACTAATCCAGTTCCCATGCTGTATTTCTCCCTGACTTTCAATATTATTTTGTCTTCCAACAAAATTCCAAAGGAAGTACCTGATATAAAGATGATCTACCTGGTAAGTGAAAAAGTATTTTAAATTTTCTCCAAATGTTGGCCTGTATCTAACTTCGCTTGTTCCATCCCCTTTATCAATTCTAATTGCTTTTCCTTTATCACCTCCATACTGTTTATATAACTGAATATGTGCAGGTTTCTGGTTGCTCCACATACGTGGAAATAATCCCATAAAGCGTTCATCATAAACTGGTATAGTACCTTTTCTGTCGTCTTTAATTATATATTTTCCACTTTTTTCATCTTTCATATAAATTGGAGTTCCATCCTTTGAGTCGATGGCAGGAGCATTATAATACTGACCATAAACAAGTGGCCATGATCCGTATTGCTCACGGTTTAAGTATGAAAGCAAACTAAGTGCATCTTTGGGGTCGTTTTCGTTAATTGGAGTATTTGCATTGGCTCTGATAACCAGAATTGCAAATGAAGAATATCCTATCAAAATAAAAGTAAATGCAAGTATTACAGTGTTTAAAACAACCTTTCCTTTTTTTCGTGTGTAATGAAGGCCGAAAACTATTAGGCCAACAACAAGTAGGAAGAAGAAAATAGTACCCGAATTAAAAGGAAGTCCAAGCCCGTTTACAAAGAAGAACTCAATTTTTCCTGATAATGCAACTGTCCAGGGTATAATTATGTACATAACAACTGCCAGTATAGCTATTGAAATTGCACCGGCAGCAATAAAACCTTTTGTGGTTGGTTTGTATCTCTTATAATAAAATACATATCCGATGGCTGGAATTGCCAATAGATTAAGTAAGTGAACTCCTATTGAAAGGCCAACTATATAGGCAATTAATAGTATCCAACGATATCCGCTTCTTTTATCGGCCACAACTTCCCATTTAAGGATAGCCCAAAAAACAACAGCAGTTAGAAACGATGACATGGCATAAACTTCGCCTTCAACGGCAGAAAACCAAAAAGAGTCTGAGAATGTATAAGCTAAAGAACCAACGATGCCTGCTCCGAAAACTGCCCATGCATTTGTTTCAGAAATTTCAAAAGAACCTGATTTAACAAAAAGTTTTTTCGCCAGCATTGTAATGGACCAATAAAGAAATAGTATGGTAAAACTACTTGACAATGCCGACATTACGTTAATCATCATTGCTGTGTTTGAAACATCTCCAAAGGCAAACATTGAGAAAAATCTGCCAAGTAACTGGAAAAGAGGTGCTCCCGGTGGATGACCAACCTGAAGTTTATAGGCAGTGGCAATGTACTCTCCACAATCCCACCAACTTGCTGTAGGTTCTAAGGTTAATAAATAGGTTATTGTGGCAATGCCAAATACAATCCATCCAATTAGATTGTTTATCTTTTTATAATTCTTCATTTTATAAGAGATTTCCTGCAAGAAAATTAATTAGCGAAAATAGGAATTTTACAATAACATATTTTTTTTAAAGGTTTTTATTTAACAGAAATTAATAATTTCGCTGCAATTAGTTCATACCAAAAATTAATGAAATGACACTTATAATAAAGGGAAGCGGTTTAACCGTAGAAGATATTGTTAAAGTTGCCCGACATGGCGAGAAAGTAGAACTTGACGGTGATGCTTTACAAAGAATAAAAAAATGCCGTGCAATGCTTGAGAGAAAAATCGATGCTCATGAAATAATGTATGGAGTAAATACAGGAATTGGTGAGTTTTCCGAAGTAGTTTTAAATGATGATCAGGTTAAGGATTTTCAAAAATATCTGATTTATAATCATGCTGCCGGTATTGGAGATGCTATGAAAGAGGAATATGTAAGGGGAGCCATGCTAGGCAGGATAAATGTTCATGCTCATGGTAACTCGGGTATTCGTCCGGAAATTACGCTTACTCTTGTTGAAATGCTTAATAAGGGAGTTACCCCCTTTGTATGCCAGAAGGGAAGTGTTGGCGCTTCAGGCGATTTAGCTCCTATGTCGCAAATAGCATTATTATTAATGGGAGAAGGCAAGGCTTTTTATGAAGGAGAATTATTGGAAGGAAAAGATGCTATGGAAAGAGCAGGTATTGAAGTTCCCGGTCTTCAGGCCAGAGATGGTTTGGGAACTATTAACGGCTCCAATGTGCTCACCGCAATGAGTGCCATTTTTATTTATGATGCCAATAACTGGCTAAAACAAGCAGAGATAGGTGCAGCAATGTCGCTTGAAGCACTGAAGGCTAATATGGGCCCGTATACATCCCGTTTACATGAAGTTAGAGGTTTTAAAGGTGCAGTAAGAAGCGCAAAGGCCATTGCTAAAATGGTTGATGGCGGAGATTTAAAAGAGGGTAAAGTAGATCATAAAGTACAGGATGCATATTCTATGCGATCAAGTCCACAGGTTATAGGAGCTGCCCACGATGCTATTGCCTATGCAAAATCACAGGTGGAAATAGAACTTAATGGGGTAGGAGATAATCCTATATTTTTCCCTGATGAAAATATTGCATTGTCAGGTGCTAATTTCCAGGGAACGCCAGTTTCTTTACCAATGGATATGGCAGGTATAGCAATAACAATGGTTAGTGTATTGTCGGAAAGACGTATGAATCGTCTTAATAATCCTGCTTTAAGTGTTGGATTACCAGCTTTTCTTACTAAAGGTGCCGGCATGTTTTCAGGTATGATGTTAAGTCAGTATACCGCTGATATGCAAATAGTTGAGCAGAGAATATTGTCCGCTCCTGCTTCAATACAATCGATACCTGCTGCTGCCGACCAGGAAGATTTCGTGTCGATGGGAATGAATACAGCCATAAAAAACTTCCAGATACTCGATAATGCCTATGGAGTTTTGGGAATTGAGATAATGGCTGCTGCTCAGGCATTGGATTTCCGAGAATATAATTTTGGTAAAGGAACTAAAGCAGCGCATAAAATTGTTAGAAAATATGTTGATTTCCTTGATATCGACAGACCATTGTATAAGGATCATAACTCGATGAAAGATTTGATAAAATCGTGTGAGATACTACATGAAGTTGAAAAAGAAATTGGGAAACTGGATTAAAAATAAAATTTTGGAAGAAAAAAATAAGATAAGTCAGGAAGATATAAAGCGCACACCTCAATTAACATTATTGTGTATTTTGAGTTTTATTGCAGGAGGATTGTCAATTATTGGCAATATGTATATTTATGGGTTCTATGATCAATTACTAACTTTAATAAAAGAGGGAAATATACCTCAATTTTTTGGAGAGGAGCTGGATTATTCATTTCTTGCAGATATAAGTCAGACGTATTTTATCTGGTTGGTATTGCTAAATGTTTCCTCTGTTATTGGAGTATTTTTAATGTGGAAATTAAATTCAGTTGGATTTCATGTATATGCTTTATCAGAAATATTAATACTGATTGTACCTGAAATATATATTCCCGGTAGGCCATTCCCGTTTTTCGACATAATGATAACATTAGTTTTCGTACTTTTATATTTTAAAAATTTGAAATTACTTGGACGACTTTAAGAACATAAATAACACTGATAATAATTCACAAACTACACCTTATATTATAAGGGCAGTTTCATTTTTTATAATTTTCAGTTCTATAGTGGCAATATTATTCTTTTCCTATGTGCTATTTTTCAAAGGAAGCATAATTAGTGAGAGTGCTAGTTTTGTTGAAAACCCAATACTAAGTATTAGCACTTATATCATAATTGAATTAATTTTATTTGTTTCTTTAATAGTAGGAGGCATACTTATCTACAGAATGATGAAATGGGGCATAATATTAATACCATTAGCACTTTCACTTCTACTGATATTAAATTATTGGTATTATGGACATTTCGACTGGGTTTATCTTATTCTTTTTTCAGTTCTACTGATAATATTGGCTTTTTATATAAAAAAAGTCAGATAAAAGATTGTCATCAAAGGATTTTATTATAAATTGCAATGTTTTTATGAATAATTGTGAATATTTTCCAAATACTAAGCAAATAGATAAGTAAAATAATAGCAGAAATATGCGCTATCAGCGTAGTTAAATTTGTTTTTTGTTGCTTGTGTATAATATAATTGTTAAGTTTGTAAAAAATTTATTAAAAAATCATAAAAAGAACGTAAATTAAAATTAGTAATTCATTAACCAAAAATTATCATTATGAGAAAAATTACAATTTTACTAGCGTTCTTGTTTTTCGTTGGAGCAAATATAGCCAACGCACAAACAAGAACCATTAGTGGTAAGGTTACTAGCGCCGATGATGGCATGGGAATTCCTGGTGCAACAGTTGTTATAAAAGGTACAACTACAGGAACAACCACAGACCTCGACGGTAAGTACACCTTGAATGTAGAGCCTTCGGCAGAGGCTTTGGTTTTCTCCTTCGTTGGTATGTCTACTGTAGAAGTCGAATTAGGCAACAGTAATAATATTGACGTAGTGTTGGAAACAGAATCTCTATTAATGGATGAGGTAGTTGTTACCGCACTTGGTATTTCCCGTGAGAAGAAATCACTGGGATATGCAGTACAGGAACTTGACGGTTCTGCTGTAAATCAGGTAAGGGAAACAAACGTAGTAAACTCATTGGCAGGTAAAGCAACGGGTGTTGATATCCGTACTGCATCTACAATGGGTGGTTCTGCAAACATCCTTATCAGAGGTACTGCCTCATTAACACAAAACAACCAGGCGATGTTCGTTATTGATGGTGTTCCTGTTGACAACCACAATACAAATGAAGACAGAGCAATAGCCGGAGCGACAACTACCACCCAAAATGATGGATGGGGAGGATATGATTATGGTAATTCTGCCATGGACATTAACCCTGACGACATTGCGTCGGTTTCTATTCTTAAAGGTGCAGCAGCAACCGCTCTTTATGGTTCACGTGCTGCCAACGGTGTTGTTATGATTACAACTAAAAAAGGTAAAACTACCGAATCAGGTAAGAAAAGATTAGGTGTAACCATAAATTCAGGTGTTCAATTCAGCACTGCTGATATGTCAACTACTGCTCATTACCAGGAAAAGTATGGTGGTGGTTATGGTCCTTTCTATGAGAACCCAGCTGGTACCTATAATGGTGTAGAAGTTGATGCAGGACAATTCTTCTACGGTGACGTAAAAGGTGATGGAAATATGCAACTTATTATGCCTACTCCGGAAGATGCATCTTGGGGACAAGCATTTAATCCTGCTCTTCAGGTAGTTAATTGGGATGCTATTGACCCAGTTGCTTCAAACTTCGGTGAAGAGCGTTCATGGGTATTCCCTGAAAATAGTCTTGACTATTTCTTTAATACAGGTGTAAAATGGACTAATAATATTTCTATTGATGGTGCAAATGAAAATGGAACATTCCGTTTATCCTATACTAATATGGATGAAAAAGGTATGCTAGTAAATTCATCTATCAAGAAAAATATTATCAACTTTGCTGGATCATACAATGTAACTAAGAAGATTAAGGTTGAAGCTAACATAACTTATAATAATACTAAAGCGCAAGGACGTTATGGTACAGGTTATGAAGGAAGAAACCCAATGCAGGCCCTTGGCCAATGGTTCCAAACCAATGTTGATTTAAAAACTATGGAAGATAAATATCTTCGTGCTGATGGATCACAATTATCATGGAACTCCAGTTACTGGGCTAGTTATAATGCTGATGGTACTCGTAATATTGATGGTACTGATCACTTAAAGCCACTTTATGCTGACAACCCTTATTGGATTCGTTATAAGAATTATGAGAATGATAGTCGCGACAGAATATTTGGTTACACAAGAGCTTCATGGGAATTCACTGACTTTTTAAGTGCTTCTGTTCGTTTTGGTTTAGACAATTATAGTGAAAATCAAAATGAAAGAATTGCTGTAAGTAGTGTTGACCAATCAGCATTTGGTAATTTCAGAAGAAATTATCTTGAAACAAATACTGATATGATGTTGAATTTCGACAAAGTATTTGGTAAAGTAACTGTTGATGCGTTTGTTGGGTATTCAAATAACTATCGTCAAACAAACTCTATTTATACAACAACAATTGGTGGACTTATTGTTCCTGATCTTTATACAGTATCAAACTCTAAATCACCAGTTCGTACCAGAGAGTGGTTAACTAAAAGAGGATATAATAGTGCATTAGGTAATGTACGTATTGGATATGGTAATTTTATTTATTTAGAGGCTAGTGGAAGAAACGACTGGGTTTCAACACTTCCTGAAGGAGAAAATTCATATTTCTATCCATCAGCGTCATTAAGTTTACTAGTTAATGAATTAGGAAGCCTTAAGGATGTAAGTTGGTTGTCGCTATTGAAAGTTAGAGGAAACTATGCACAGGTTGGTAACGATGCCCCTGCTTACAGTTTGATTTCTACTTATACGCAAAATACAAGTTGGGGTGACTATGCATTATTCTCAGTGAATAGTACATTACAAAATCCTGAACTTAGACCAGAGCGTACAAAGAGTTATGAATTTGGTATTGAGGCTAGTTTCTTCCAGGGACGTTTAGGTCTTGATATTGCTACTTATAATTCAAATTCTTACGACCAAATTATGCCTGTATTAGTTTCACCTACATCTGGTGTTACCCGTCGTTTTGTTAACGGTGGTGAAATTGAAAATAAAGGATGGGAAATTGCTTTAAACGGTACTCCTGTTCAAACTAAAGACTTTAGTTGGAATGTTGGTGTAAACTGGTGGACCAATAAAAATAAAGTTCTTAGCCTTTATGAAGGTGTTGATAACCTCTTAATTTATTCAGCATGGGATGTTAGTATTAATGCAAGTGTTGGTCAACCTTATGGGTCAATTCGTGGTACCGATTTTATTTATACAAACGGTAAAAAAACTGTTGATGCTAATGGTTATTATATGAGAACTTCAAGTGATACAGTAATTGGTGATATCAATCCTGATTGGAAAATGGGTATCAATTCTACATTATCATGGAAAAGTTTATCATTATATTTCCTAGTTGATTTCCAAAAAGGAGGAGATATTTACTCTGTAAATACTAAATACGGTCAAGCTACCGGTTTATATTTCGAGACTGCTGAGAACAATGATAAAGGTGTTCCTATGCGTGATCCTGTTGCTGATGGTGGTGGTTATAACTATCCAAATACAGTATTTGCTGATGGAACTGCTAATGATATTTATGTTCCTGCTTATCGTTGGGGTAGAGCTTTCTACTATAACAACAGCCCTACAGCACGTTACGTATTTGATGCTTCGTATGTAAAATTACGTGAGTTAGCACTTACTTATCGTCTTCCTTCAAAAGTGTTGAAAAACACATTTATAAACAATGTAAGTTTCTCCGTTACAGGACGTAACTTATGGATAATCTCCAAGAACGTTGATCATTTTGACCCCGAGTTCCAGTTGAGTTCAGGTAACCAACAAGGTATTGAAACCGGAAGTTACCCAACTGCAAGAACATATGGATTTAACGTTAAGATAGGATTTTAATATTAACAATTAAAAACGTAAACAGATGAAAATTATAAAATATCTTTCGATTGTTATGGTCCTTATTATTGGGGTTACTCAGTGTAAACTGCCTGATAATGTGGATCCGAAGAACCCGACAGAGGTTCCCATTGAAACTATATTTACCAATGCCGAAGTTGCATTGTTAAATCAGGTTGACGAAATAAACGTTAACCGTAATATATCACGACTTATTGCTCAGTATCACCAGGAGACTACCTATTTTGATGAAGCTAGATATTTATTTATCGACCGTCAAATACCAGATAATTATACAGTAGAATTCTATAGAGATGCTTTAATAGATCTTAAGAAAGCAAAAGAATTACTTGCTGACTGGGGTGGTAATGCTACAGAGCGTGACAATAAAATTGCTATGGCTTCAATATTAGAAGTATATGGATGGCATTGTATTGTTGATGCATTTGGTGATATGCCTTATAGTGAAGCTTTACAATTAGATAAAAACTCAACACCGGTTTATGACGATGCTGCCGGAATTTATGCAGATCTTCTAACAAGACTCGATGCAGCAATTGGTATGCTTAAAGCTGGTGGAAGTTATGGTGGAGCTGATGTTCTTTTTGGTGGTGATGTTAACGCATGGAAAACATTTGGCTATTCACTTAAACTTCGTTTAGGTATGCGTTTAGCTGATGTTAATGCTACTGCTGCTAAAACTGCTGTAGAAGCTGCTGCTCCTAATGTGTATGCTGATCAAGGTGAAAGTGCAATTTTACATTATGTTGGTGTAGTACCTAACGTAAATGCAATTTATACTGCATTTATTGTAGACGGACGTAAAGACTATTTACCAACAAACACAATTATCGACTTAATGAACTCGTTAGACGATCCTCGTAGACCTCTTTGGTTTACTCAGGTTGACGATGGTAGTGGAAATATGATTTATAAAGGCGCTGTTGCAGGTTTAGATGCTGCACAAACATACAGTAACTTCTCAAATTTCTCTGCAATGTTCTTTGAAGCAAGTTTCCCAGCTATTATTTCTGATTATGTAGAAACTGAATTTTTAATGGCAGAAGCTGTTGAAAGAGGTTTTGTTTCAGGAGATGCAGCAACTCATTATAATAATGCAATTACTGCCAGCATCCTTTATTGGGGTGGTACTCAGGCAGATGCTGATACTTATCTTGCTAATCCTGATGTTGCTTATGCAACTGCAGCAGGAGATTGGCATCAGAAGATTGGTACTCAAAAGTGGATTGCTCTTTATAACAGAGGTATTGAAGGATGGGCTGAGTGGAGAAGACTTGACTATCCAATTCTAAATGTACCTGAAGGAATGGTTTATAACGACATACCAAAACGTATGCCTTATCCATATAATGAAGCTCTTCAGAATGAAGCAAATTACGATGCTGCCGTTGCTAAAATGGGTGGTGTTGATGATCGCAGACAACGTATTTTCTGGGATGTGAACTAGAAAATTGATTCTATAATATTAAAAGAGCCTGTTTCGCATTGCGAAACAGGCTCTTTTTTTGTTTTTAATTCCACTGTTTAGTTAAAATAGGATTGTCATATTTACTCTGCCTATTAACATGGGATATTAATGTTTTAATTAGTTATAGAATTATTACTTTGATATAATTCTAATTTGAAATATCAGAATATGGCCACGCCAAGGATTTTTAATTAATAACCTTAACACTTTTATAAATATTTTTCCAGGCAAAAGTATGGGCATAAAATGAAGTGGGTGATTGCAATTGACAACCTATATTTTTATCTGAGATCACAACCCCAAAAATATTATAATAATCACCCTTATTATCCTTCATAATCACTGGCAAACTATCATTTACAGCAGTAAAGGATTTATTACCAGCATTAAAAACTAAGTTAATATTTAAATCCTTAGAGGAAACTTTTACTAACTTTTTCTGGAATACAACAAAATGCTCAATAGAAATTATATCGGTTATCTGTGAAAGAGGAAATATAGTTGCTCTACCATTGTCTACAACCCCAAAATATCTCTCAGAATCGACAACTTCTGAATCAGATGTGTCGTCGGGTTCATCCTCTGAAGATTTAAGGCCTCCAATACATACAGAAGAATCACAACTTTCGTGGTTTAGAACAAGAGCATTTGGGAAAGAATATTTAATTGTTGAAAAATTAGTTTTTACAAGTTGAGAAGTTATTGCTGGATGACCAATATGCTCTCCATTAATGCAGTAGGAAAGCATTTGCGACCAGTGACTTCCTGTATTTCTATCATAAGGAATTAGGTTTTCTTTATAAAGTTTTCCGGAAACACCAAAACTAATAATTGTCCCGTTAATTTTCCTGTTCCAGGCAAGACTACTATTTGTTAATGGACAATGCGAAATGGCAAAGTAGTTGTTATCAATACTATCATTTACTATTTCATGAACCTCTAAAACAGACATAGGATAAACATGAACTACATCATTATAATAGTATGCCAAAACTACATCCTTATCATTTAACTGAGAATTAGCGATATAATCAAAAACTGGCTGATCAATGGACATGATGGGGTCTTTTTCTGAATTAAAATGAATAATATCATTTATGTCCACCAACCAACTATCATGTTTAGAATTAGTATTTGAGTTTAATTCATTTTTTTGTTTGGAACAAGAGATTAAGGAAATTGCTAAAATTATAGGTAGAAGTCTCAAATTTTTCATTATTCAATTATTTTACATTATAATTGTCGAGAGAAATCTAATAACCTTACTAAATAAAAAATAAATTACCTTACATTTATAAATACTCAGATTAATAAGTATAAAATTAATCTAAAAACTTCCTGTATTGCAAAACAGTAGAGTCGAACTGAGTTATATAAGCACTGTCAATAGGTTTTGAAGGAGGCGACTCCACCTTAAGTGGGTTAATAGCTTTTCCATTTCTGTAGAACCTAAAATCAAGATGTGGCCCGGTAGCCAGACCGGTTTTACCAACATAACCAATAAGGTCGCCTTGTTTTACTTTTTTCCCAACTTTAATTCCTTTTGCGTATCCTTTAAGATGCATATAAGTTGTTGAGTATGTTCCATTATGCTTAATACTCAAATAATTACCACCACCTCTTTTTTGATAACCCTTTTTTACAATTATACCCTCACCAACGGAATGAACAGGAGTCCCCGAGGGTGCAGCATAATCTACTCCATGATGGGGTCTTCTGATTTTTAATACAGGATGTAAACGTGAGTTGGAAAAACCGGAGCTTATACGGGAAAATCGTAATGGAGCTTTTAAAAATGTACGTTGTAAACTATTTCCCTTTTCGTCAAAATAATCGCCCTGATTATTTTGTTCAAAGTAAAAAGCATAGTTGTTATCTCCTCCGTGATAAAAGTTAGCAGCGATAATTTTACCTAATTCAATATATTTACCATCAACAAATTGTTTCTCAAAATATACCTTATACCTGTCGCCTTTTTGAAGCCCGAAAAAATCAATTGTCCAGGCATAAATTTCTGATAAATTATTAGCCATATTAGGGTCTCCTCCTGCTCCTGCTATAGAATTCCAGAGTGAGGTCGTTATTTCGCCACTTATTGTGTCCAGTTCAATCTTTATCTCCTTAACTCCCTTTGTTACCTCTAAATTATCTTTAAAATTGTATAAAACATATCTGTAAGGATTTATTTCGTAAGCAAAGTAATGGGCTCTTCTGGAGGAATCGTTATCACAAATAACTGTATAATTGTTGCCAACTCTGATTTTTCTTACATCGAAAGTGTCGCGGGTAAATCGGGCCAGATGATCAATGGTTGAATAACTAACTCCATATTTTAATAATATGTCGGAAAGAAATTCATTTTTTTTGACTTTCTCTTTTACAACAAAAAGGCTGTCAACTATGATACCATATTCTGTTTTAGGCACATATACAATCTCTTCACTATCTAAAACTGCATCTCCATCTGAGGGTGAGAGGTTGCAGGATGCGATGGCAAGAGATAAACTTATAAACAGAATAATATTTTTTATCATAGCAAAAAATTTTGCCAAAAGTATGCAAATACTTCAGTTTGATAAAAAAGAAAACGTTAAAAATATTTTTATGTTATTATAGTAAAAAGTAATTCACTATTTATAACAATAGAGTATACTATGGAATTGCTTAATAAAAACCGAACTTGTCATCAGGTATTTTTCTCTGCATAATCTCTTCCGGCTTTTAAGGCCTTCAGATTTAGTTTTATGATGTCCTCACCTTTACGTTTAAAAACTGTTCTGATAGCATTCTCCAACGACTCATATTTAATATTCATATATGGTGATGCAGCACCCAAAACAACAATATTTGCTGCTTTAACCGAACCCTGTTCCTTGGCTACTTTATCGGCATCAATTGTAACGTAATGTGGAAGTTTCCATATATCGTTTAGTATTTCTTCCAAATTCGGATAATCAGAAATATTATCGAAAGGATTCATGCTTGTAATAAGCCAACCATCTTTATTGTTTAGCATGTTTACATAACGCAACGATTCCATTGGTTCTACCGAAATAATCATGTCTGCCTTTCCTTCCGGGATTAGGTCGGAAGCAATAACTTCTGAAGAAAGGCGCATATGCGATTGCACATCTCCACCTCTCTGGCTCATACCATGAACTTCGGCTTGTTTTAGGTAAAGCCCTTCCGATAGGGCCGCAGTTCCTATTATTGTTGCAATTGTAAGTATTCCCTGACCTCCAACACCTGCTAATATTATATCTTTTTTCATTTACTCTCGTTTTAAAAATTAATAAAAATTAAACCGAAGTTGTGGATTTCTCAGCATGCTTTTGCTTCATCCTTCTGGCCAGAGTTTGAATACACTCACGGCGTGCAATTACAACAGAAACTCCTTCATATTCAAGTTCTTTGCTGATAATTTCAACATTCTCATCGAAATGACGGCGTAAAGGTTTAACGATTTTTATGTGGTCTTCTTCTACACCTACTCCACGACAAATGTCTTCTACTTTACCTAAAGCTGAAGAATCCTGACCTCCAGTCATACCTGTTGTTGAATTATCATTAATAAGAACAACGATATTAGCTTTACGGTTAACAGCATCCAAAAGGCCTGTCATACCCGAGTGAGTAAAAGTTGAATCTCCAATAGCAGCTACCGCAGGAATAAGACCTGCTTCTGAAGCTCCGATTGCCATGGTTATAGAAGCCCCCATATCAACACAACTATTTATTGATTGTAGTGGGGGTAGAGCGCTTAAAGTATAACATCCTATATCTGACAGTACTCTACCGCCTGAATACGGTTTTAGAGCCTCATTTAAAGCTCCGAATGCATCCCAGTGACCGCAACCATCACAAAGACGTGGAGGTCTTGGTTTAACATTTGAAGATGCTTCAAAGCCTTCAGCGATTTCCATTCCCAGTGCTTGTGCTATAATATTTGGATTTAATTCTCCGGCTCTTGGGACAGTGCCATCCATACGTCCGCTTACTTTTTTGCCCAGGTTGAGATAACCTCTAATCAGTTCTTCAATTATCGGATATCCTTCTTCTAAAATCAACAATTCGTCAACCGAATCATATAATTTTTGCAACATGGTTTTTGGTACCGGATACTGACTTACTTTCAATACAGGATAAGGAATTTTACCACCTTCAAAGTTTTCAATTAAATAATTGTATGCCAACCCGCAAGCTACTATACCCAACGACTTATTTTCGCCATCGATGTATTTATTGTAACCCGAACTTACACCGTCTTCTTCTATTGCATTTTGTTTTTCAAGAAGTGCATTGTACTGCTTACGGGCAATGGAAGGTAATAATACAAACTGACGAAGATTTGAAGGGAGTTTTAATTCGTTTTGCTCCAAAGGACTTACTCTTTTTACGCCTGATCGGGAATGCGCAAGGCGTGTTGTAATACGCAATAATACTGGTATTTCGAATTTTTCTGATAATTCGAAAGCATATCTTGTCATATCATAAGCTTCCTGCTGATTGGAAGGTTCCATAACAGGGATCATGGAAAATTTTCCATAAAATCTTGAATCCTGCTCATTTTGTGATGAGTGCATAGATGGATCGTCGGCAGATAAAACTACTAAACCTCCATTGGCACCAGTTATGGCTGAGTTAACAAATGCATCTGCTGCAACATTAAGCCCCACATGCTTCATACATACCAATGATTTCTTTCCAGCATACGACATTCCTATGGCCGTTTCCATGGCTGTTTTTTCATTTGCCGACCACATTGATTTAATTCCTCTATCCTTTGCTTCTTTTGAAGCCTGTATATATTCTGTAATTTCGGTAGAAGGGGTACCCGGATAAGCATAAACGCCTGAAATACCGGCGTCTATGGCTCCCTGAGCGATAGCTTCATCACCTAATAATAATAAATCTTGCATAATATTTACTTTTTTATATAAATACGAAAACGTTTGCAAAATTATCAAATAAATACGTATACAAGCCTTTTATAAATCAATCTATAATCATTATAAATTGATCATTATTGTAATTTGTATGGATGTTTTTATTTTAGAATTAGCCATTTAAACTAACATTTCAAAATATCTTCTTTTAATTACTTTTGCACGATGAATTTTTTAGCACATGCACATTTATCAGGGGATGACAATGAACTGATGATAGGAAATTTTATTGCCGACTCAGTAAAGGGTAAAAAACATAAAGATTATCCAAAAGGAATTGAAAGAGGAATTATTCTTCACAGAAAAATAGATAGTTATACCGACAGGCATGAAGTGGTTAAGGAAAGCATGTCTCTCATTAGAAACGAATATGGAAAATTCTCAGGAATTATAGTTGATATTTATTATGATCATTTTTTAGCCGCAGGATGGAGTAAATATAGTAATATTGGGCTTCATGCATATACTCAAAAAGTATATTCTGTTCTCAAGCGTAATTTTTTTATACTTCCTTCCAGAAGTCAAAGAATACTCCCTTTTATGATTAGTCAGAACTGGCTTAATGGATATGCAAATACCGAAGAACTTAAAAAGGTATTTTATGGAATGGACAGACGTACATCTAATATATCGGGAATGAGAAATGCTGTGGATCAGTTAATAGAAAATTATAAGGAATTAGAAGAACATTTTATGGAGTTTTATCCTCAGCTGCAGTTATATGTGGAAAATGAGATTAAAGAAAACGGGATTTAATAATACAAACTAAGTACGATTTTCCTGCTACCACCGTAATTTCTGAATTCACAAAAAAACAAACTTTGCCATGTACCCATATTTAATCTGTAATTTGATACGGGAATATTAATGGAATTTCCAAATACGGCTGTTTTAAAATGTGCCGGCATATCATCAGGCCCTTCCAAAGTATGATGATAAAAAGGAGCGGATTCCGGAGCCATTTTTTCCAATAGAGAATTAATATCTCTCCTCACATCCGGGTCAGCATTTTCATTAATCATTAATGCTGCGGAAGTGTGTTTTACAAATACATTTAAAATTGCTGTTTTAGGTAATTCTCCCAATTCATTCAACACAATATCATCAATATTATGGAATCCTTTACGCATGGGTTTAAGGGAAATTTCTTTTTGTACTATCATATAAAAACAAAAAAGCCCTGACATTTTATCGTCAGGGCTTCAAATATACGAATAATATTATTTTTTTATTCCAACTATCTGCTCAAGCATATAAGTTGTGATTGATTTAGGTCTTTCCAAAGGAAATCCTAATGCTCTGTCCCAAATAATATTTGCAAGAACACCCAATGCTCTGCCTATTGAGAAAAGAACTGTATAATAGTCGTATTGTGTTACACCATATTGCCATTGAACAACCCCTGATTGGGCATCAACATTTGGCCATGGATTTTTTGCTTTTCCCTGTTCCTGCAATATTGGTGGAACAACTTTGTAAAGCATATCAACATATTTAAATAGTTCATCTTCAGGGAAATGTTCAAGACTAAAATCTCTTTGTATCTGATATCTTGGATCTGTTTTACGAAGTACTGCATGACCGAAGCCTGGTACAACCTGTCCGCCTTCCAAAGTATCCCAAACAAATTTCTTCATTACAGCCTCACTGGGAACTTTATCTCCCATTTTTGCTCTTAAATCCTGTATCCAGCGAAGAACCTCCTGATTTGCCAATCCGTGAAGCGGACCGGCAAGGCCGTTTATCATACCTGATATTGAGTAGTAAACATCTGATAGTGAGCTGGCAATAAGGTGACCTGTATGTGCACTTACGTTACCACTTTCGTGATCGGCATGTAATATAAAGTACATTCTTGAAACATCGTCATACGGAAGGTCTTTACCCATCATATATGCAAAGTTTCCACCGAAATCCAAAGTAGGATCCTGATAAACATTACTACGTTTTGCGTAAAGTTTATTATAAATATGTGCTCCAATAACAGGAAGTTTCGACATTAAGTTTAATGCGTCTTCAAAGGTTGGATCCCAATAATCAGTTTTGT
This sequence comes from Marinilabiliales bacterium, assembly GCA_002869365.1. Taxonomy (GTDB): domain Bacteria; phylum Bacteroidota; class Bacteroidia; order Bacteroidales; family F082; genus BM524. The sequence continues at coordinate 19,990 of PKTA01000017.1, forward strand.
CCATGCCACGCTGGTATTTCAAATTGAAAATTGATTCTCTCTGCATCGACATCACAGCGGCAGAAAGGATAACCATTGGATGGCTGTTATTTGGGAAAGCATCGATAACTTCGTAAACATATTTTGGAAGTTGACGACGGAAAACACATTCGTAAGTAAGTTCCGAAACCTCATCTTCTGTTGGTATGTCACCAGTTAGTAATAAATAAAAGAGACCTTCAACATAAGGCATTTTTGCACCTTTTGGTTTTGGTAATTTTTCAAATACCTCCGGAAGAGTGTATCCTCTGTACCTTATACCTTCGTATGGGTCGAGATATGAAATATCAGTTATTAAACTTTTTATTCCTCTCATTCCACCGATAATTTGCTGAACAGTAACTTCGTTTACTACGGTTTCACCATGTTCATCAAGCAAGCGTTTAATCCGAGGACGGTGCGCTTCTATTTTTTTAAATAATCTCTCTTTTAAATTTGACATTTTTAAATTTGGTTTTTATGACAACTTTGTTTTAAGCCCTTCGTCAAGAGCTGAAAGAAAGTCCTCGGTGTTAAGATAGTGTTCATTTGATAACTCACGTCCATGAATAATAAGAGCAAGGTCTTTGGTCATTTTACCTGACTCAACGGTTTCAACACAAACCTCTTCTATGGCATGAGCAAAATCGACTAATTCCTGGTTGTTATCAAGTTGGCCACGATGTGCCAATCCTCTACTCCAGGCAAAGATGGAAGCTATTGGGTTAGTTGAGGTAGGATTTCCTTTTTGATGCTCTCTGTAATGACGTGTAACAGTACCATGAGCGGCTTCAGCTTCAATAGTTTTGCCATCAGGAGCCATAAGAACAGATGTCATTAGTCCTAAAGAACCAAATCCCTGTGCCAGTGTGTCTGATTGTACATCACCATCATAATTTTTACAAGCCCAAATAAAGCCACCTTCCCATTTCAATGCTGCGGCAACCATATCATCAATTAAGCGATGTTCATAAAAAATACCTTTTGCTTCGAATTCTTTCTGATAATCCTTTTCATAAATATCCTGAAAAATATCTTTGAATCTGCCATCGTATTTTTTAAGAATGGTGTTTTTTGTAGAAAGGTATAAAGGCCATTCTTTTTCAAGAGCCATATTGAAACATGAATGGGCAAATCCAATTATGGATTCGTCGGTATTATACATTGCCATTGCAACTCCGTCGCCCTCAAAATTATGAACTTCGTGAGTTTGGGGCTCACCACCTTCAGGAGTGAAGGTAATGGTTAATTTTCCTTTTCCTTTTGTAACAAAGTCAGTTGCTCTGTATTGATCGCCAAATGCATGACGTCCGATAACAATAGGTTTGGTCCATCCTGGTACCAAACGTGGAATGTTCGACATCATAATAGGTTCACGAAAAACAGTACCTCCCAGAATATTACGGATGGTTCCGTTTGGTGACCTCCACATTTCCTTAAGGCCAAACTCTTCTACCCTGTTTTCGTCGGGGGTAATTGTTGCACATTTAATTCCAACATTGTACTTTTTAATGGCTTCTGCAGCGTCAACAGTTATCTGATCGTCAGTTTCGTCTCTTTTTTCAATTCCAAGGTCATAATATTTAATATCTATGTCAAGATATGGTAAAATGAGTTTGTCTTTTATCATTTGCCAAATGATCCTTGTCATTTCGTCACCATCAAGTTCAACTACCGGATTCGCTACTTTAATTTTATTCATGTTTATTTCAAATTAATTATTGCAATTATTTTACTTTTTATCCAAAATTATGTTCAATTTTTGAGGGCCGTAAAAGTAGTAAATATATTCGTTATTTTCTACTTTTTACTACTATTTAAAGTGCTTTTTAATAAAGCTATGTGCTTAATTGTCTGTTAATTAAATCACAAATACTAATTGCAATTGTTTATTATTAACATAAACAAACTAACATTCACATAGTTGCATATGTTAGGTAATTAATAATTAAATATATAATATTTAAAAAAGTGGTATTATTTATGAGGGTTATTAATTTTTGTTAATTGAAATATTTAATATCGCTTTTTACCGACTTGTTTCCGCCATTCACCGAATAAGTATACTTCTGCCTGCTTACTCAGCATATATTTGTCGAAAAATTATAACAAATAAATATCATGGAAAATTCATCTAGACTTTACAGATCAGTACGAGATAAAATGATAGGCGGCGTTTGCGGAGGACTTGCCAATTATTTTAATGTAGATATTGCATTAATCAGAATAGCCTTTGTGTTACTACTAATTTTTGGTGGCGGAGGCTTTTTAGCATACATTATATTATGGATAGTAATACCTGCTGAACCGGTGGGTTTTACGAGAACCGTCAATACAGGAGTAGGGCAAGATACTGAGGACAAAAATAATGTATCCAACCCTGGTGATTCAAATGAAAGAAAGAAAAATAACACCAGCCTTATTGCCGGCATTGTCCTTATACTTATCGGGTTAATAATTCTATTCGACAGAGTTTTCCCGTTTTATGATATTATCGACTTTTGGCCACTGGTATTAATCATCCTAGGTGTTATGATGATAAAACCTGAGATTTTAAGGTCATCGAACACTGAAAGCAATACTGCAGAGCAGATTTATTCTACAGATGCTAAAACAGAAAATGATAGCAATAAATAAAAGCATCACTTTAATCATTAAAATTTAAGAAAATGAAATTTAGAAATATTTTTTGGGGAGTTATCTTAATCTTTGTGGGAATACTTTTTATACTACAAAACCTGCACATTGTTTATTTCGACTGGGTATCTCTATGGAGACTCTGGCCTGTATTACTTGTACTTTGGGGAGTTTCAATAATTCCTGTAAACGATTGGATAAAAATAATTTTGGTGCTCGCAATACTTGGTGCTTCAGTTACATTTATACTTAACAGAACAGAGTATTTGAGTGATTCAAATGATTTTGAACTATTTAGCGATCACAATTGGGATAATTGGGACGACGAGGAAAACTACAGTAAGTCGCATAAATATACAACTCAAACCTTCAATATCCCTTATGATGATAGTGCTTCTTATGTGGATCTTTATATGGAAGCAGCAGCTGGGAAATTTGTCATTGATAACGTAACGGCTGATCTACTTTCCTTTAAAAGAAAAGGAAACAGTTCGGAATACAGTTATATTATTAAAACCAGTGATAGTACTTCTGATATTAATATTGAGATGGAAAGTACTTCTATCAATCTTGGGAAGAATAATAAAAACATAGTAGACATCTCATTAAATACAATGCCTGTATGGGATATTGATTTGGATGCAGGTGCAGCAAGTATAAATTTTGATCTTAAAAATTACAAAATACGCCAACTTGATATTGAAGGAGGAGCAGCATCAGTAAAAATTTGGCTGGGAGATTTATATCATACTTCCGATATTAATTTATCGGCAGGAGCCTCTTCTGTGGTAATTAATGTGCCCAAATCATCTGGCTGTAAATTGTCGCTGGAATCAGTATTGTCAGAAAAGAATTTAATTGGTTTTGAGAAAACCGACAGAGGAGAATATATAACTTCAAATTTCGATGAGGCAACAAATAAAATATTTATTGATGCAGAAGCAGCAGTTTCAAGTTTTACAATAATCAGGTATTAACAAGCTGTCAATATAATTTCCAATTCTTTTTGATTGAGGGTTTTTTTAAAAAGCCCTCTTTTTTTTGTTGTAATAAGGTGTGAGTTCATACTTTTTAAGTAATTTGGGCGTTTATTTTTTTAAAAATTACTTAAAAATGAAATTAAAATACAAGTTGCTGGCATTCTTGCTTTTAAGTATAGTAATCCTGCCACTTACTGTAATGTCTCAAGAGGCAACAGTACGTGGATTTGTTTATGAAGAAGAGAGTGGTGAACCCGCAATGTTTTCCAATGTTGTACTTAAAGGGACTAATTTTGGCGGTTCGGCTGATATAAATGGATATTTTTTAATTAGCAAGGTGCCTCCAGGAAAGTATATATTGCAAGTAACTTATCTGGGTTTCGATACTATTTCTGTTCCCATAATTCTTGAAAGTGATAAAATCATAGACAAGAAATTATTTTTGAAGAAATCCTCAGTTGAATTGGAAACCGTTACAGTAAGTGGCGAACGTATAGCTGCAAGAACTGAAACCAGAACCTCAGTGGTGAAAATTACTCCTAAAGAAATAAAATCTATCCCAAGTATAGGCGGACAGGCTGATATTGCTCAATACCTGCAAGTTATACCTGGTGTTGTATTTACTGGTGACCAGGGCGGTCAGTTCTATATTCGTGGTGGGTCACCAATACAGAATAAGGTGATGCTTGATGGAATGATGATTTATAATCCTTTTCATTCAATTGGATTGTTCTCAGTTTTTGAAACTGAATTAATCAGAAATGCTGACATATATACTGGTGGTTTTAATGCTGAGCACGGAGGACGAATTTCCTCTGTTATGGATATTACCACAAAGGATGGAAATAAAAAACGCTTTACGGGATCTGTAAGTGCCTCTACCTTTGGCGCAAATGCAGTTTTGGAAGTGCCAATAGTTAAACAAAAAGCGCCCGATAAAGGGAGTTCTACATTGATACTTTCTGTAAAGAATTCATATCTTGAACAAAGTTCAAAAATATTTTACGACTATATTGATGAGGATGGACTGCCTTTTAATTTCCTTGATATTTATGGTAAAGTATCAATAAATGCGGCCAATGGATCAAAAATAAGTTTGTTCGGATTTAATTTTACTGATCAGGTTAATAACTATAAATCCATATCAGATTTTGGATGGAATTCATATGGTGGAGGTGCTAATTTTGTCGTAATTCCGGGAAAATCCCCGGTGCTTATTGAGGGAAGGTTTGCATATTCAGAATATAATAGCAAAATAAACTCTACTGCTCTTTCCGACCGATCCAGTTCAATCGGAGGCTTTAATGGTGGTCTTGATTTTACTTACTTCATTGGTAAAGATGTTTTCAAATACGGAATTGAAGTAGAGGGCTATAGTACAAACTATGAATTAATAAACTTTGTTGGTAGTAAAATTGAGCAATCTGAGAATACAACTCAACTGGGATTATATTTTAAATATAAATCAATTTTAGGCAAGTTTATTATTGAACCTGGTTTAAGATTACAATGGTATGCTTCTCTCGCAGAAGTGTCTCCTGAACCTCGTTTGGCTGTAAAATATAATGCAACAGATAAACTTAGATTTAAATTTGCCGGAGGTATGTATTCACAGAATTTAATTTCTGCATCTTCCGATAGAGATGTTGTAAATTTATTCTCTGGATTTTTATCGGGACCTGATAATTTACCTACAACATTTAATGGTAAAGATGTTAACAGTAAACTTCAAAAATCAACACATGCTATTCTTGGAGCAGAAATTGATCTTTCCAGAAGAATGAGCCTTAATATTGAAGGATATTATAAATACTTCCCTCAGTTAACAAATATCAACCGCTTTAAAATTTATGACGATAGCAACAAACCTCCTGAAGGAGCCTCAGATGTTGAAACCAAAGACTTTATTATTGAAAAAGGTCAGGCCTACGGTGCCGACATGGTATTGAAATACGATTATAATAAAATATATTTTTGGTTGGTATACTCACTGGGATATGTTGAACGTCAGTATGAAGATAAAGACGGGAATATGGTAACATATACTCCTCACTTCGACAGGCGTCATAATATTAATATGATATTATCGTATGTTGCAGGTGAAAGAAAACAATGGGAATTTAGTGCCAGATGGAATTTTGGAACAGGTTTCCCTTTTACTCAGGTTCAGGGATTTTATGAGCACCTTACTTTTCCCGGAGGTTTGAACTCTGATTATACCATCGAAAATGGTCAATTAGGGATAATTTATGATGAAATATTCCAGGGACGATTACCAACATATCATCGTCTTGATATCGATATAAAAAGGAATTTCTTCCTTGCCGCTAATACCAAATTAGTTACAAATATCAGTATTACAAATGTTTATGACAGGAAAAATATTTTTTATGTTGATCTCGTAACTAATGAAGTAGTTTATCAGTTACCCTTTATGCCTAGTTTGGGTATAAGTCTGCATTTCTAAAAACTGATTATTTCTTTAAACAATATTTTTTTGGTTTTTTTTGAAACCTTTTAATATTAAATCAGGCCATTAAGTATTAACATAACTAATTATGAATAAAGCACCTATTGCCAGTATAAAAACTAAAGTGTTTAATGAATTTGGTTGTGAACGCATAGATGACTATTATTGGCTTAATAATAGAGAGGATGCAGAAGTAATCGACTATCTTGAAAAAGAAAACTCTTATACTAAAGAGTTTATGAAAAATACCGAAAGCCTGCAATCGAAGATTTACAATGAAATAATAGGGAGGATAAAACAGGATGATGAAACGGTACCTTATGACCTAAAGGGATATAAATATTACCATCGTTTTGAAAAAGGAGGTGAATACCCTGTTTATTGTAGAACTAAATTAAAGGTAAATGCCCTGGAAGAAATACTTCTTGACGGGAATAAAATGGCCAAAGGCTTTTCATTCTTTCATATAGGTTCCTGGGAAATTAGTGAAAATAATAACTTGCTTGCTTACAGTTTAGATACAGTTAGCAGGAGAAAATATAATATTAAATTTAAGAATTTAGAAAAAGGAGAACATCTCAATGATGAAATAAAAAATACCTCCGGTAATATGTGTTGGGCCAATGATAATAAGACCTTATTCTATACTGTTAGAGACAAATCATTGCGACCATATAAAATATTCAAACATGAAATAGGTAATGGTGTTGATAAGGATGAACTAGTGTATCATGAAAAGGATTCTGCTTTTAACTGCTTTATTTACAAAACAAAATCTGATAGATTTATTGTAATTGGAAGCGGCAGTACAACCTCTGATGAATATCGAATTCTTGATGCAAATAATCCCGGAGGTGAATTTAAAATTTTCAACCCCAGGAAAAGAGGCCTTGAATATAGTATATACCATCAGGGAGAAAGGTTTTTAATCAGGACAAACCTCGATGCAAAGAATTTTAAAGTCATGGAAACCCCTGACGATAAAACGAATATTGAAAACTGGAAAGAAGTTATTTCGCACGATAATAATATTCTTGTGGAAGACATTGATGAATTCCAGGATTATTATGTAGTAAGCCAGAGAGAGAACGGGCTTCCAAAATTTAAAATAGTTGATGTAAAAAACAGTACTTCAAAATATATTGATTTTCAAGAGATTGATTATTATGCCATTAGTGCGGAAAATCCGGAATTTCATAGTGATAAATATCGTTTTATTTATACTTCTTTAAAAACTCCCCGTTCGGTTTTTAATTATAATTTAAAAACTCATAAAAGAAACTTATTAAAGATAGAGGAAATTGTTGGAGATTATAATCCTGATGATTATGTAACTGAGAGAGTTTATGCCACTGCACTAGATGGAGTGAAAGTGCCGGTTTCGCTAGTTTATAAAAAGGATTTGCAGAAGGAGACAAGTAATCCCTTACTTCTGTATGGTTATGGATCATATGGAATTACTGTGGATTCAACTTTCCGGTCGCACAGACTAAGTTTACTCGACAGAGGATTTATTTTTGCCATTGCTCATATCAGGGGAGGAGAAGAGATGGGTAGAAAATGGTATGAAGATGGTAAATTGCTTAAAAAGAAGAATACTTTCTTCGACTTTATCGATGTAGGAGAATTTCTCATTAATGAAAATTATACAGTAAAGGATAAATTATTTGCTTTTGGAGGCAGTGCCGGAGGTCTTTTAATGGGAGCAGTAATTAATATGCGACCCGACTTGTTTAAAGGTGTAATTTCTGCAGTTCCTTTTGTTGATGTGGTAACAACAATGCTCGATGAAAGCATACCATTAACAACAGGAGAATATGATGAATGGGGCAATCCTAATAATGAAGAGTATTATAATTATATGCTCTCTTATTCACCATACGATAATGTTGAATCTAAGGATTATCCGGCCATGTTGGTAACTACAGGTATACACGATTCTCAGGTACAATACTGGGAACCCGCTAAATGGGTAGCTAAATTGAGAAAATTGAAGACTGACAATAATCCTTTATTGCTTCGGACTAATATGGAATACGGACATGGGGGTGCTTCAGGGCGTTTCGAGATTCATAAAGAAACGGCAATGGAGTATGCCTTTTTATTATTGCTTTTAAAGGAGGTTTAATTATACCAATTATAAATGATGAATTAACTATGGTTATTCTTCATCTATCTCCAGTTTAAAGCCAATACCATGAACATTGGTAATTTTTACATTAGGATCAGCTTTCAGATATTTTCTAAGTTTTGCAATAAAAACATCCATACTTCTGCCGATAAAATAGTCGTTTTCACCCCAAACTGTTTCCAGTGCAACTTCGCGTGCAAGTAATTCATTTTTGTTTATGCAAAGTAACTTAAGCAATGACGACTCCTTACGTGTGAGTCTTTTCTCATCACCGTCTAAAGATAAAATCAGGTTGGTTGAATCGAAATTGAATTTTCCTATTTTAAATTTCTCAATAACAGTAGCCTGCGTCATTTCCTGATTATTACATCTTTTAAGAATAGCCTTTACTCTTAAATTAAGTTCCTCTGTACTAAAGGGTTTGGTTATATAATCATCGCATCCGTAATTAAAACCCTCTAGTTTATCTTCTTTTTGATTCTTTGCTGTAAGTAATATTAAAGGCATAGAAGGTTGTATTTGCTTTATTTCGGTAGCCAGCGTAAACCCGTCTTTTTTTGGCATCATTATATCGAGTATGGCTATATCGTAAGTATTAGCTTTAAATAAACCTAAGCCTTCTTCTCCATCTTTACCATGATCAACTTCGTAGCCAATCATTTCAAGGTAATCCTTGAGTACCATACTTAAATTTGAGTCATCTTCTACGAATAAGATTCTCACCTTTTTGTTTTCTTCATTTTGCTCACTCATAACGTGTTTATTTATTAATCTAACGGTACTTTATCAAATAACTTAAATTTTCTTTATTCTTTTTATTGGTAAAAATATTTCAAAAGTTGTTCCTTTACCAACTTCACTATGAAGTCCGATAGTACCACCTAAACTCTCAACAACATATTTGGAATAGTATAAACCGAGTCCAAAACCCCTTACTTCCTGAATATTCCCCATGGGGATTCTAAACAGGTTTTTAAAAACATCTTTATGGTATTGTTTGGCAATTCCAATTCCCTTGTCTTTCACACTTATTATTATACCCTTTTTTGTGTTTTTTGTTTCAATGAGTACTTCAGGAATTTTGGGGGAATACTTAATTGCATTATCCAACAAATTGTAAATCACATTAGTTAAATGTCCAATATCGGTATTTATTTTACATTCCTTAGCATCCAAATTGGTATTAATAACTGCTTTACTCTTTTCAATTATCAACTCAAAACTTACAATCACATTATTAATTAATTGATGAAGGTCAACTTTATCGTATTTAAACCTAAAGGTTCCCTTTTCAAACGAGGCAATTTGTAGAATTTGTTCTACTTGCGATTGTAAACGGTTGTTCTCATAAAGAATTACATTAGCATATTTCTCAACTTTTAAAGGCATAGTATTTATGTTTTCCTTAACCAACATTTCTGCAGCCAAAGAAGTTGTTGCTATGGGAGTTTTAAACTCATGCGTTAAATTGTTTAAGAAATCATTCTTTATTTCCGATATCTTTTTCTGCCTTAAAATGATGTAAATCACAAATATATGAGAAGTTATTAGCCCTATTAACAATATTGCGGAAAAGGCTATCATGCTTTTCATCTTACTGATAACAAAACTCGTTCTATAGGGGAAATAAATCCCAAGATAATAATTACCAGGTTTGTACACGCTATAAAGTGAGAATTGAAATGCCGAACTTTTAATGTCGTTTTTATATTCTTCATAATTACCTGCTACAAATTTTTCGCTCGACTTATTATAAACTCCATACTTATAGTTACTATTAATATTCATGCATTCAAACTCCTAACTAATTAACGAATCTAATAAATCGGGCTGTATATAATCGGTAATTACCAGATGATCTTTTCTGCACGATAAGAGATAAAGCCTTTCCTTAAAAGTACTGTCAGTGGTTTGTTTAAGAAATTGATTAACAACACTTTTTGTTGCTATTCTTACACTATTATCAAACTGTTCCTTCTTCAAATCAATAGCTTCTTTTACCCAATAAACCTGCGTAAAAACAATTCCTGCCAAAGCAAAGGAACTTAATATGATAATTATTCTTAAAGTCTTTTTTTTCACATTTTTTAATTCTATTCAAAATTAACTTTTTGAACTTCCTGCATTTATGAATTAACAAATAATTAACAGTTATTAACAGCAGGTTAACAGCCGCAGTATTATAATCGTCTTAGTTTTGTAGAATACTATTAATAAAAAATTAAGAATCAACTTTTTTTATTGATTTAGTAAAACTACAAAAAGAATTCAGATTTTAAAAATATATAAATAAAATTAATACCGATGAGAAAAAGAATTTTAGCACTAAGTTTAAGTTTGTTATTTATGGGTGGATTAACAATGAACACCTACGCACAAGTAACAAATGCTACAGTTATCACAAAGTCATTAGATGATGACGATAAAGATAAAAAGGCAAAAGATGCGAAAACAAAGAAAGATTGTGACGCAAAGAAGTCATGTTGCAAGCATGATTTTGACAAAAAATCCTGTTCAGACAAGAAAATGTCTAAAAAGGATGACAAAAAAGATGGAAGCAAGCATAAATAGCTTTTTCATTAATTAATTTGGTTTGAACCCTTCCTGTTCGGGAAGGGTTTTTTTATGCAAAAAAAAACGGCATAAAGCCGTTTTAATTAAATTGTAGTGAAACTAAATCAAAGTGTAAACTTAATTTATTATGAGCTTTTTGGAGTATAACTTATCTAAAACGTTGATTTTAATAATATAAATACCTTTATTTAATTCACTGATATTTATAGAACTATAGTTTTTATTAGTGCTAAACTGCTTAATTAATTTACCTTCTAAATTGTAAAACTCAATAGTTGCTTTTTCATTTTTTGAATTATTAAGACTGATGTTTACTTCCTTATTAGCGGGATTGGGAAAGACCTCAATACTATTGCTTGAACTATCAGCAATATCATCAACTGCCAATACCTGAGGAGTATCGAGTTGTTTTGTAGTATAAATATGATATTCTCCGGCCTGAAGTTCGATTTGAGATGATGTATTACTTACTTCTATTGAATTACCTGTGAAATAATCGTACCAGATACCTGTTTGTTGGAAATTAGGAGTAATGGATGCCGGATTAACATCAAAATTACCAATTATGCATGCATCCATATCATCACCATTAAGGTGAATACTTTTTGTTGCCCCTGAAACTGATATACTGTAGTCAGTTGTACTGAAAGCTGGCTCATTTCTCTTTAAATCTATAAGTGCCTTATACACATAATATAATCGTTCACGTCTCCAATCTTCATAATAATCCCAACGAATTGGTTTAGGTGCAACTCTGCACGACTCGTCAATGGAACCATCTTCACAGGTATTAATTGAGTAATCATATCCCAACTCACCAAATTGCCATATCATTTTAGGTCCGGGAATAGTAATAAAAAATGCTGCTGCCATACCATTTCTCTCAAGGCCGGTGCCAAGGCTTTTTACATTATAATTATCCCCACTTGAGTTTCCAAATTCTATATTCTTATACATTAGTCTTTCTTCATCATGGCTTTCCATATAGCCAACAAGGTTTGGAGCACTGAAATCCCTTTCCTGATATGATACCCATGAAAAGTCTGAGTTTTGAACCCAGCCCATGGTAGCTTCATTGTAGTTATAATTTGTATTTCCCCATATCATCATTCCATTGTTAACCAGAACTTTCTCTTCCGAATTATCAGCAAAATGCTCTAAAATAACATAGGCTTCAGTATTGCTTTCCCATAATACATCACTCATGCGTGTTAGTATATCAATACGTGATTGATCATATCCTCCGCCGTCTCCTGGTGTGTTTGTAAAGCCTTTTGTAAAGTCGAAGCGAAAACCATCAATATTATATTCCTCCAGCCAATATTTATTAACTCTGTCAATAAAGTCTTTTGTAGCCTGGCTCTCATGGTTAAAATCAGAACCCCATGAATAGGTGCTATTTGGTGATTGTACGTTAAACCAGGGATTATTTCCTGCAGGGCGGTTATTTTGTGAATCCCAATACATCATCACCAATGGGCATGAGTTATAAGCATGGTTTAAAACAATATCCATAATTACTGCAATACCTCTCTCATGTGCTGCATCTATGAATCTCTTAAATGTATCTTTAGGACCATAATACTTATCAACTGCAAAATAATAATTCGGGTTATAACCCCATGAAAGGTTTCCTTCAAATTCATTAACAGGCATAAGTTCAATTGCATTAACTCCTAATCTGTCAAGATAATTAAGTGTATCGATAAGAGATTGAAAATCATGATCATCTGTAAAGTCCCTTATTAATAATTCATATATTATGAGATTCTCATGATCTGGTGGCGAAAAATTAGGTATTTGCCAATCATATGGTGTTTGTGCAGTTTGGAAAACTGTTGCTATTCCACTAGTTTTTCCTGATGGATATTCAATTAAATCAGGATAGGTTGAGGAAGAAATATACTGATCATTCCAGGGGTCGCTTACTTTGTCGGCATATGGATCTCCAACTCTCAGGTTTCCATCAATAAAATATTGATAAATATATTCTTTTCCTGATTCTAAATTATTTAATTGAACCCAATATCGGGAGCCATTAGATGAGCGCTTCATGTATACATCATCGTTGATTTCCCAATTTGAAAAATCACCAATAGCAAACACATAGTTTTTCATTGGAGCGTATAAACACAATATAACAGTATTGTCATCAATATAATTTATTCCATCAATTATACCATCTGGAACATCTTCAATAACAACTGCCGGCCGGTTATAATATGAAAAAGAATCCACTACCATTTCAGTTTCATTTTTAGCAACAGCCTTTATATAATTTAGGCCTGATTCGCTAACTGTTAAATCATATTGGAAGTTAGAATTCGTGCCAGCATATAGAATAGTTTCATTATGATACAGAAAAGTAGAATCGGCACCACTACTAGTGCCTTCAATGTGGATAACATCATCAGTTTGAACAATAACTTGATTATCTTCCGGAAGAGTTATTAATACTTGCATACCCGGCTGGGAAACATCATAGAAAATATCTCCACCTGATTCAGTTTTGCCTTCCAAACTTCCATCGGCTGATCTGAAAACAAATGCGAGTTGCAAAATTGTTTCACCTTCGGGAACTCCATAATAACCTCTTATAGAAGGGGATATGCTTAATTCCCATAAATTCCCGCCAATATTAGTCAATTTGCATTCGGGAATGTTTTCATTCCAGCCTGCTTTTACATATTTCCAGTCGGAACCTGAACTAGAATTATTTGTTATTACTCCTGTGTGAGCGTAAACATCACCAGTAAATCCTTCAAGGCCTCCACTCCCTAATGCGGCATCAAAAGTTACGACCACTGCATCCTGGTCGGTTGGAAAAGGTGGATTGACAGTTATTAATTGAGCAACTGAGAATTGAGCCCCAAATAAAATAAAGGCTATGGATATTAATATTTTATTTAACATGATGATATTTTTATTTTTCAAAAGTACTTATAAATAACTTAGGCTATGTTAAATATAAGGGATTCAGAACAAAAAAAGAAGGGGGACTATATATTTAAAAAGTTTTTAAACAAACGATTGAATTATATACAATTTGTAAAACGATAATATTTACGTACTTATTTTAGTAAATAAATCATAATATTTAATGAAATATTTAAAGGATAAAAAAAAGGCTGCCTGATTAGTATAGCAGACAGCCTTTTATTAATTTATTGCTAAAATTAATTAGCTACAACAGTATAAGTCATATCATTTGTGTTAACAGTGATAGTATAGTTACCATCAGCGTCAACAGGAATAGATGCTGGATCTGGATCATCTTCAGTTTCTCTGAATACTAATGGACCACCTGTTGCGGTACCAGTATCATCAGTGCCATACATTGGAGCCCATTGTCCTAAAGTAGTAATGAACTTAACAAATCCACCACCAACTAAGTCAGTAGTAATTGTGTATAAACCATCAGTTCCACTCAATGGAAGAGCAATAGTATTATCCCAACCAGCAGAACAACCATCACCTAACATATAAAGTTCGGGATCAGCAGCACCTGCTTCTTTAACAGTGAAAGTATAAGTTTCAGTTAAAGCATCAATTTCAAAAGTAATATCGTAAACACCATCAACGGTAGGTACGAAGTTGCCATCGTCGTTTGTTTCGAAATTAGCAGCAGCAGTTCCACCCATAACTACGTCAGGGTATCCAACAACTTTGCCATTCCAGTCTTGTCCCTGACGAAGTTTAAATGAACCGGCAGTTGAAAACTCAACACCTTCGTAAGTCCAGGTGTAAGTAGTTTCATCTGTTACAACAGGAGTGTGGTTCATTACTGTAACATCCCAACCTACTGGTTCTCCATCAACAATAACAGCATCACCTACTAAACCAAGGTCAACAGCAGAATAATCAACAACTTCAAGATCACCTGTTTTTTCAACAGTAGCAGCATAACCAGAACCAAGTGTCCATACCATACTAATAGTATAATATCCAGGAACATCATTTACGATATTAGCTCCACCAGGAACTAATGCATCAACTGCTCCACCAAAATTGGAATTTACTTTTATACCAGTGTTACCATCACCAAGATCGTAGTCAGGGTCAAGGATAACTTTCCAACCATTACTATAACGGAATTTGAAGTCACCTTTTACTAATTTAATGTCTGTACCTGTAAAAGTAATTGTGTTAAGATCGAATCCTGAAGAAGCAATTGCGGTACTTTCTCCCCAGCCACCTGGAGTTGCTGCGCCAATTACACCCCAATCAGCTTTTGCTATAGTTACAATACCAACTTCAGTATCATAAGCGATATGGTAAAGACCATCTGAAGGAACTGTGAATTTTGATTCAGATTATACGATAGAACCTCTCCAGAGACCATCTTTTGGCTCATCAACATCAGTTTCTGTTACTTCTGCGAAATCTGAACCTGGTCCCATGATAGTTTTTACATCACCTGCAACAGTAATAATGTTGAATCCGTCGGATCCACCTTTTACTGCAACGTAAAGTTCAAGTAGTGATGCTCTGTCTTCCTGAGTAACCTCGTTTCGGGCAATTTGCATCATACCTTTAGTGTCGTATTCAATTAAAGCAGTACCTGCTCCTTTGATGTAAGTTCCATCAAGTACGATATCTGGATCTGGATCTGGATCCGGATCATCTTTTTTACATGATGAAAATGTAACTGCCAAACCCATTAGAAGGGCAAATGCAGTTAGTGATAGTTTAAAAAAATTATGTTTTCTCATATTATTAAAAATTAAAAGATTAATGTTATTAACTGTTTATTTATTTTTTTATTTTATAATGTTCACAAAAATACTAATTAATTACCAAGGTTTGGATTTCCATCAATTGCCCATTGCGGGATAGGGAAGATGTTTCGCTCAGGGCCGTGAGCCGCTTTTTCCCACCATGAATTTTGATATTTGTTAAACCTTATTAGATCCTGACGGCGATGTCCCTCAACAAACATTTCTCTTCCTCTCTCTTCAAGTAATTGATCAAGTGTACATCCTGAAAATGGTTCAACACCTGCTCTTGATCTGATAGGATTCACCCATTCGTCACCATTTCTACCCAAACGAATTTCAGTTTCAGCTTTCATCAAATAAAAATCAGATAATCGGAAAAGTGGAAAATCGTTTGAAAGATTTTCTTTTGCTCCCATTTTAATTTCATATTTAATAATTCTGGCTCCTGTTGTTCTAATTTGCTCAGGAGTAAATCCATCAGTCATTGAAAGTGCAGGGAGGTGCGGATTAATGTCCAAAGGTTCTCCGGTTACACTCTCTATTATCTCTTCACCTGTTGAAGCGTATTGAGGTCCGAACATGAAGTATGCTTCTTTTCGGCTATCAACATCTTCATAAGTGTCGAAATGATCAGGAACTACTGCGAAACCATTCCATGGTCCAACTGACATATCATAAGTTAAATTACTTTGATAGTGTAGTGTTCTCATGTGAAGTCTGAATCCCTGGAAATTATCTTCATCGTAAGGTATTGAGAAAATGATCTCTGAATTGTTTTCATTATTTGTAACAAAGGGAGCGCTTACATCACTACTAAGTGAATAAGGACCTTCAATTACGCTATCGCAATACTGGCCTGCTTTTTCCCATTGAGGTGTGCCTGTATAAACTTCTGCATTTATATATAGTTTTGCCAGAAGAGCGAAAGCCATATTTCTGGTAGCCATGTATTTAAGATCACTTGTTTTTAAATACTTTAGGTTACCTTCAACATTAGAAACAATGCTGTCATAAACTACATCTCTGGCAACTTTAGATGGTTGTGCACCTTCATCAAGTATTTGAGTTACATATGGTACATCACCATAATTATCCATAAGAAGATAGTAAAAGAATGACCTTAATGTTTCCAGTTCCGCAATTTTAGCTAGTATCTCCTCATTTTCACCAATTGCTCTGAGGGTTTCTATAGTTCTGTTACATTCATTAATTCCGTCAAAAAACAAACTCCACATTCTGTTAACACTTTCTGTATCATTTGTCCATTTATGTGTGTAGACATCAACCCATTTTCCTCCGTCATACCAGTCGGCACCACGTGTAGGGCCTGCCAGTTCATCAGAACTAATTTCCTGAGCAAGAAACCACCAGCCACCATCGTCAGCCATATTTTGTAATTTTTTATAGGCATTAACACTTAGGGTGGCAACCTGATCAGCGTTTTCCGGATATTGATCTGCCGGTATCTGATCGAAGTACTTCTCATCAAGTTTTGTACATGAAAAAGTTGCGATCAAGATTAAAGCAGAAATAAGTATATTAATATTCTTCATTTTCATAAATCTTTAAAATGTTGCATTCAAACCAAATGTTATAGATCTTGTATTAGGATATACATTGTATTGATCCCAACCATAAGCCAGGTTAGAGTAATATATTTCAGGATCTGCACCAGTATACTTAGTTAAAGTTAATAGATTATTTGCCACTATCGACAAGCGTAAACCATGCAGCCAGTTAATTTTCTTAGTATCGAAATTATATCCAATTGCCAGATAATCTAATTTTACAAATGAGGCATCTTCCAGATATTCTGTAGCAATTACAGCAGTTGTAACACGTCCTTTTTCTGCCCA
>PKTA01000105.1 GCA_002869365.1 Marinilabiliales bacterium
AAACTGTTAATTCATTTTAATTATAACATTTTTCACAATTGCATTTATTAATAATATATATCTTCGCAGCAAAATATTAATGTTATGATACAATATGCAGGATGGTTAGGTGGTCCGGAGATAATACTAATTGTTATTGTAGTATTACTTCTATTTGGTGGGAAAAAGATTCCTGAACTTGCGAAAGGATTAGGAAAAGGAATAAAGGAATTCCGAAGTGCTACAGAAGATAGCGACCTTGCGAAAGACATAAAGGACGTAGCATCTGAAGTTAATAACCTTAAAAAGGATGCTGAAAAGTTAGATCCTCGTAATATTACAAAATCTTCAGCCTCAAAAAAATAAGAATTAAATATTGAGAAGTTTTTAGTATTATAATTAATAGATTTGAAAGACCTTACAGAAGGAAAAGAGGGTAAACTTATTCTTAAATTTGCAATTCCCATGTTAATGGGAAATGTTTTCCAACAATTATATAATGTAGTCGATAGCATCATTATCGGAAAAGTATTGGGTAAGGAAGCCCTTGCTGCCGTTGGAGCAAATTTTCCTTTAATATTTGCCCTGATATCTTTTGTTGTTGGAATTGCCATTGGGGCAACGGTAATTATTTCGCAATACTTTGGGGCAAAGCAAATGGATAAGGTGAAAAGAACCATAGATACACTTTATATATTTATGTTTTTTGCTGCTATTGCACTTACCTTCATTGGTATATTCGGAAGCAAATATATATTTCAACTTATCAGCCTGCCTGAAGATGTTTTAGGACCAGCAGTAGAATACTTTAATGTTTACGCCATAGGTTTTGTGTTTTTCTTTGGGTTTCAGGGAACAAGTGCAATATTAAGAGGTCTTGGCGATTCAAAAACACCACTTTATTTCCTGATGATTTCTACTGTTATAAACATAATATTAGACATATTTTTCGTTGTTGTTTTAAAACTTGGTATTCAAGGGGTTGCCGCAGCAACAGTTATTGCACAGGCTGGAGCATTTTTCTCTGTAGTTTGGTATCTTAATAAATATCATAGTTTTATCGATATATCACCCTTGAAAATGAAATTCGATAGGGAAATATTTTCTAAAAGTTTAAAGATCGGTCTGCCATCAGGCTTTCAACAGACTTTTGTTTCAGTAGGCTTTTTAGCATTGTATAGAATTGTAAATCAGTTTGGTACACCAACAATTGCAGCATATAGTGTGGCCATGCGAATTGATATGTTTGCTGCCATGCCTGCTATGAACTTTTCTGCTGCAATATCAACTTTTGTAGGACAAAACATAGGAGCAAATAAGTTCGATAGAATAGGAAGAGGCTTAAATGCTACATTAATAATGACAAATATTATCTCGGTGATTGTTAGTGTTTTTGCTTTACTATTTGCAAGACAATTAATAGGCGTTTTTATCGACGATCCGGAAGTCATAAATATTGGGGTGCAATATATTTATATTGTAAGTGGTTTTTATGTAGTTTTCACAACAATGTTTATCTTTACAGGAGTTTTAAGAGGCGCGGGAGATACTTTGGTGCCAATGTTTATAACAATTTTAGCATTATGGATAATTAGAATTCCGGCATCATATTATTTATCTCTTAAAATAGGATCAATGGGAATATGGTGGGGGATACCTATAGCATGGGTTGTTGGTGCATTATTCTCATTTTTATATTATAAAACCGGAAGATGGAAATCGAAAGCCGTGGTAAAACATGGTAAAAATATAAAGTGATATATCAAATAAATCAAATTAATTTTAAAGATATGAAAGCGAGATTTTTACTATTCATTTTTACAATTTCATTATTTATGACAAGTTGTGTTCAGAATGTTAACCATTTCAACTACCCAATAGCAAAAAAAGTTGATACTGTGGATGTTTATTTCGGTAATGAAGTTGCCGATCCTTATCGCTGGCTGGAGGACGATAACTCAGAAGAAACAGCACAATGGGTTGAAGCAGAAAATAAGATTACCCGAGATTATTTAAGTAAAATCCCTTTTCGTCAGGCTTTGGAAGATCGCCTTACAGAAATTTGGAACTATCCAAAATATGGAGTGCCATTTAAAAAAGGAGATAACTATTTCTTTTTCAAAAATGATGGTGTTCAAAATCAAAGTGTTCTCTATGTTACTCCTGATTTAAATCAGGATGCCCGCGTAATGCTGGATCCAAATAAACTTTCCGACGACGGAACAGTTGCTTTGGCAGGACTAGGCTTCTCTAAAGATGGAAAATATCTTGCCTATTCAACAGCGAGTGGTGGCTCCGACTGGAATGAAATTTTTGTTATGCAAATTGCTGATGGTAAAATGCTTGACGACCATATTGAATGGGTTAAATTTTCCGGAATCTCATGGTGGAAAGATGGCTTTTTCTATTCCTCTTATGACGAACCAAAAAAAGATGATGTGCTTTCCGGTCAAAATCAATTTCATAAAATTTATTATCATAAACTTGGTGATAATCAGAAAAATGACATGCTTGTTTTTCAGAATGAAGACCAACCTTTACGCAATTATTATGCTTATTTAAATGAAGATAAAACTTTTTTATTCATCAATGAAACCGAGAGCACAAGTGGCAACTCACTCTATGCTGCCAGAATTGAAGATTTAAATAATCTAAACTTTAAATTAATTGCAAAAGGATTCGATAACGAATTTAATATTGTTGACAATATTGGAGATATTTTAATTATAAGAACAAACTATCTGGCTCCAAAAGGAAAACTTGTAATTGTTGATTATAATAATCCGGATATTGATAACTGGAAGGACCTTATTGGAGAAAAAGATGATGTGCTTGAATCAGCAGATATAGTGGGAGGAAAATTATTCACTAAATATTTGAAAGATGCCAGTAGCAAAGCCTATTTTTATAGTCTTGATGGCGAGTATTTAACTGAGTTGAAGTTGCCTGCCATTGGAACTCTTAGTGGTTTTAATGGCAATAAAGATGAAAATGAGGCATTTTATGGATTTACTTCATTTACTTATCCTTCAAGTGTTTATAAGTTCAATATTGATAAAAATAAATCGGAACTGTATAAAAAATCAGACGTTGATTTCAATCCTGATGAATATGTAACCAAGCAAGTTTTCTATCCTAGTAAAGATGGTACACTAATACCAATGTTTATTGTTCATAAAGCAAGTATTGAAATGGATGGCAAAAATCCAACAATGCTCTACGCTTATGGTGGTTTTAATATTAGTTTAACACCAAGTTTTAGCATAAGTAGGTTATCATTCCTTGAGCAGGGAGGAGTTTTTGCAATGGCTAATCTGAGAGGTGGCGGTGAGTACGGAGAAGAATGGCATGAAGCCGGAACTAAGATGAAAAAGCAAAATGTTTTCGACGATTTTATTTATGCTGCAAAATATCTGTTCGAGAATAAATATACTTATGAAGATAAACTTGCAATTGCTGGTGGATCAAATGGTGGTTTATTAGTAGGAGCATGCATGACACAACAACCCGATATGTTTAAGGTTGCTATACCAATGGTAGGCGTTTTAGATATGTTACGGTATCACAAATTTACAATTGGTTGGGCCTGGGCTTCCGATTATGGCAGAAGTGATGATAGTGAGGAGATGTTCAATTATTTATATGGATATTCCCCTCTTCATAATATTAAAAAGGGTGTTGAATATCCAGCAACATTGGCTATTACCGCCGACCACGACGACAGGGTTGTGCCTGCACATACATTTAAATTTATGGCTACTCTGCAGGAAAATGATGGTGGAAAAAATCCGATACTTGTGAGAGTTGAAACTAAAGCTGGGCATGGAGCCGGTAAACCAACCGCAAAACAAATAGAGGAAACTGCAGATATGTATTCTTTTATTATGTTTAACCTTGGAATGGAACCTGTTTTTGAAAACTAATAAAATACTTAACAATTTCTTAATATAGGCTCTGGATATTAAGTGTTTTTTTGTAAAAAAAAGAAAATCAAAATTAATTAATAATGGAAACTCTATATCTGTTTATAGTTGTAGTATTATTCTTGCTTGCTATTTCTGACTTGATCGTAGGTGTTAGTAATGATGCAGTAAACTTTTTAAATTCTGCTATTGGTGTCAGGGTGGCTTCATTTCGGACAATAATGATTATTGCCGCAATCGGCGTGCTGGTGGGAGCCGTCCTATCCAGTGGGATGATGGAAGTGGCCAGGAAGGGAATATTTAATCCTTCTATGTTTTATTTCGATGAGATAATGCTAATCTTCCTGGCAGTAATGATTACTGATGTAATTCTTCTGGATGGATTTAACACCATGGGAATGCCCACATCAACAACAGTTTCTATCGTTTTCGAACTTCTTGGAGCCGCAGTTGGTATGGCGACTATAAAACTTATGTGGGGATCTCCTGAATCATTACTTCCTATAAAACAGTATTTGGTAGATAATAATTTGTTGAAGGACATCAGTAGTGATCTCAATGTAGCTAACTTTATAAATACCTCCAAAGCATTGGCCATCATAGTTGGTATATTCTTATCTGTCTTTGTGGCTTTTTCTGTGGGAGCTATTATACAGTATATCGCACGTATTGTGTTCTCTTTTAACTATAAAATCAGAGTTAAATATTTTGGAGCAATTTGGGGTGGTATAGCATTTTCAATAATAACTTACTTTATCTTTATAAAGGGAGCCAAATCAGCTAGCTTCATGACCGATGATATTAAAGTTTGGTTTACTGCTAATACCTGGACAGTAATGCTGGTAAGTTTTATTGGATGGACAATACTTCTCCAGTTAATATATTCATTATTTAAGGTAAATATTCTGCGACTGGTCGTCTTGGTAGGTACATTTTCTCTTGCGATGGCTTTTGCCGGAAACGACCTTGTTAACTTTATCGGAGTTCCTTTGGCCGGTTGGGCATCATGGAAAGAATGGGCCATGGATCCAAGTATTGCTCCTGATGGTTTGTTAATGACAGCCTTGAGTGGTAAAGTTCAAACACCTATTTACTTGCTTCTGCTTGCAGGATTAATAATGGTAATAACTTTATTTGTATCCAAAAAGGCAAAATCTGTTGTTAAAACATCAATTGATTTAAGCAGACAAACTGCTGGCGAAGAGAGATTTCCTCCAACAGCATTCTCAAGAGCCATTGTCAGAGTAGCTTTAAATATTTCTAGAGTAGTTAATTTTATCTTACCAAATTCAGTAGTAAAATATATTGATAAACAATTTGAACCTGTTGAACAAGAAGACGATGGGGAAGGTGTACTGGCATTTGACTTAATCAGAGCCTCTGTAAACCTTGTGGTAGCAAGTGTTTTGATAGCCTTCGGTACTTCTATGAAATTACCTCTTTCAACTACTTATGTTACTTTTATGGTAGCAATGGGTACTAGTCTCGCTGATAATGCATGGGGAAGAGAAAGTGCAGTTTATAGAGTTTCAGGAGTTGTGGCTGTAATTGGTGGTTGGTTCTTAACCGCAATAACTGCATTTATTTCTGCTTTCATTGTTGTTTCTTTACTTCAGGTAGGTGGCATATTCTCCATTATTGCATTTACACTAATTACTGCTTATGTTATTTACAGAACATATGCTCTTCATAAGAAAAATGAAGATCAAAAAGCTGCCGTTAATGTTATTGATCAGATTTCAGACGATAATATTATCGAACGTTCAGCAACTACAATTGCTGACAATTTAGGGATAGTTGACAGCCAACTTAAAAAGATTATAAAGGCTCTTGACAAAGAGGATTTAAAATCATTAAAGAAGTCGAAGAAAGAAATTGATTCTGTTGCTTCAAGAACAAAATACCTAAAAGATAATGTAGGCTCGATAATAGAGAAACTGAAAGATGATAACGAAAATGATTTTAACTTCGTTCAGGTACTCGACTATTTAAGAGAAATTCTTCATAATGCTACTTATATTGTAAGACCTTCAATAGAGCATATTGCAAATAATCATAAACCTCTGTTGGAAGTGCAAACAAAAGAATTTATGTCGGTTTGGACAGAGTTTAATAAGTTAACTAATTTGGTTGTTGCAAGTATAGAAGATCCATCAAAAGCAAAAGAGGATAAAATTTTAGGAAAGCAATCCGATTTACTTGATTTAATAAAGACAATAAATAAAAGTCAGTTAAAGCGATTAAAGAATGCTGAAGTAGGAACTAAAAATTCAATGCTTTACCTCAAGATTCTTGACGAGTGGAGAAATATGATACTTCACATAGTAAATCTTTATAAATCATATCGCGACTTCGTAGATTATCAGGCGAAATAGTGTTTGACTTGCATAACATAAAAATTATTTCAGGAGGGCAGTCCGGCGTTGATCGGGCTGCCCTTGACTTTGCCATAAAGTACAAGTTGGACTGTGGAGGCTTTTGCCCAAAGGGAAGACTTGCAGAGGATGGAATTATTTCCGGAATCTATCCTCTTATAGAAACTAATAGTTCACTTTACAAAGAACGAACCCGGCTAAATGTGGAAATAAGTGATGCTCTGCTAATAATTTATGAAAATAATATTGGGAGTGGAACTCAACTGGCAATTGAAGTTGCAAAGACACTGAATAAAGATTACCATGTCATTCAGGTGCCATCTGACGAAATTCATATTGATAGAATTTTGAAATGGCTATTATTCTTAAAACCAGCAAATATAAATATTGCAGGTCCCAGAGAAAGTAATGATAAAGGTATTTATTTACATACAATTGAATTTCTAGAGCAGTTATATGGAAAGAAATAGTGTATCTCCTTTTCCTGAAAAGTGATGCTAAACCATAAATGATTACTTTTGTTGCCGTATTACGGAACTGTCTATCGCCTGGCCTTAGGCTAGGAGGAAAGTCGGGACAACACAGGGCGCCATACTTCTTAGATGGAAGGGCTCCGATTACTCGGGGTACAGAAAGTGTCGCAGAAAATAACAGCCTACTCCGTCAGTAGACGGACGGCAATGGTGAAAACGTGAGGTAAGAGCTCACGATTATTCCTGGTAACAGGAGTGATGGATAAACCTTATGGGTTGCAAGATCAAATAAACCGGTGCTTGAGGGTTGCCCGCCCAATACCGGAGGGTAGATTGCTCGATCCCGTGGGTGACTGCGGGGCTAGATAAATGATAGAATAGTACTTTTTTAGTATGAATACAGAATCCCGCTTATGGTTTCGTAATACTTTTTTTTAACTAAATAAAAACTAAATAATTAGCTTTGTCAATTCAAAAATTATTCGCACTTTTGCAGCCCGATTTGAAAATCGGTTTTTTTTATTATTTAACAACGTAATTGTAATATGGCAACAAAGATGAGATTGCAACGTTTTGGTAAGAAAGTTAAGCCTTTCTACCACATCGTTATTGCGGATGGTCGTGCACCACGAGATGGAAGATTTATAGAGAAGATAGGTACATACAATCCCGTCCAGAACCCTGCCGAGATAAACTTAAAGTTTGAAAAGGCACTCGATTGGTTACAAAAAGGAGCTCAACCAACAGATACTGTAAAAAGTATTTTATCCTTAAAAGGAGTCCTTTATAAGCATCACCTGCTTAAAGGAGTGAAAAAAGGAGCAATTACTGAGGCACAAGCCGAAGCAAAATTCCAAAAATGGTTGACAGAAAAAGAAGCAAAAATTGAAGCCAATCGTAAAAGTCTTGAAGAAACTGACAGAAATGCTCGTAAAGAGGTTCTTGAAGCCGAAACTAAGATTAAAGAAGCTCGTGAAGCTGAATTAAACAAAAGACGTCAGGCTGAAGAAGATGCTAAAGCAAAAGTTGCAAAAGATGCCGCTGATGCTATTGCAGCTGAAAAAGCAGAAAAGGAATCAAAAGAGGTAGCAGAAAAAATTGAAACTGAAGAGGCTCCTGCTGAAGAAGTTAAAGAAACTCCTGAAGAAAAAACAGAAGAAGTTGCTGAACCAGTAGCAAAAGAAACTGAAGTTAAGGAAGAAACTCCTGAAACTAAAGAAGAAACTCCTGAGAAAAAGGAAGAAGTTGCTGAACCAGTAGCAGAGAAAACTGAAGTTAAGGAAGAAACTCCTGAAGCTAAAGAAGAAACTCCTGAAGAAAAAAAGGAAGAAGATACTTCTAAATAAGATTTCTTATAAAAAATTGAAGCCCTTCTTGCCTGAGGTAAGACGGGCTTTTTTTTTGAAAATTTATCATCACTATTATTAAAACAATTAATGTAATTTAGCATTATGCTTAATCTAGACGATTATTTTTTCCTGGGTAAATTTACCAAAACACATGGTTATGGAGGTAAAATAAATGCCTGGTTCGATGTTGACAACCCGCAGGAATACAGTAATTTGGAAATGGTGTTTGTGGAAATAAACCAAAATTTGGTGCCGTATTTTATTAAAAATATGAGCCTTTTAAATAATAAGGCAGTTGTTGAATTACAAGATGTTGATGCTGCATCAGAAGCTGAAATACTAGTGCAAAAGAATCTGTACTTACCAATATCACTACTCCCCGAAAAAAAGGGAAATTCCTTTTATTTTCACGAAGTGGAAGGGTTTAAAATGATCGATATTAATCAAGGTGAAATAGGTATAATAAAAACAGTTTTGGACTCTCCGGGTCAGGATTTATTTCAGGTTATTAATAAGGATGAAAAAGAAATTCTAATTCCCATGAATGGAGGAATTATTAAAAAAGTTGATAGAAAGGAAAAGTCAATTACTGTTGATGCTCCGGAAGGTTTAATCGAAATTTATACTAAAGATTAACACTCTATAATATTTATGGATACCAGGCCTTTTAGTTTTAAAGCATTCAGCCTGTTTCATCATCGTTCTACCATGAAAGTAGGAAGTGATGCAATACTTCTTGGTATTTGGACAAAATTAGTGAATGTTAAAAATGTATTGGATGTTGGTTGTGGTTCCGGAATTATTAGCCTGCTTATAGCCTCACGTTCTTCTGCCAAAATTGATGCTATTGATATTGATGATCACTCCGTAGCAGAATCCATAGAAAATTTTAGTAAGTCGCCATTCTCCGCCAGGTTAAAAGCAGAAAATATTGATTTTAAAAATTTTATATCTGTAAGTGAGCAAAATTATGATCTTATTGTCTCCAATCCCCCTTTTTTTACAAATGATTTATTATCCCCTGAGATTAGGAAAACAAAAGCACGTCACTCAGTAAGTTTAAACTATAATGAGTTGTGTGCCGGAAGTAAAAAACTACTTAAGGAAAACGGAAGGCTAAGTGTAGTAATTCCATATTTTAAACATGAAGAGTTTATAAATGTTGATAGGGAAAACTCACTATACCTAAACAGGAAGTTACTTATATTTCCAAAACGCGGAAGTTCTCCCAACAGGGTAAATATGGAGTTTTCCAAAACGAATATGTCAGGCATAGTAACTGAATATTTTATTATTAGAGAGGAAAATAATAACTTTACTGCTCAATATCATGAATGGCTTAATGACTATTACTTAAGTATTCCAAAACATTAGTGTATTATGAAACTATTAAAAATTAGAAATCTTTCTTTTGCCTTATTAATATTCCTGGTATTACAATCCTGCTGTTTTCCACCGGAAATAGAACCTCTTACCATTGCAATTTCAAAGGAATCGGAAAATTATCCTGCTTGGTTAAGCCGATACGAGGACAATATAGTCTATAAAAATATGTATACTTTGGGAATAGACTCTGCCCTTAAAGTATTGGAAAACAGC
This sequence comes from Marinilabiliales bacterium, assembly GCA_002869365.1. Classification (GTDB taxonomy): domain Bacteria; phylum Bacteroidota; class Bacteroidia; order Bacteroidales; family F082; genus BM524. Next base: position 9,699 of record PKTA01000105.1, read on the forward strand.
GATGGATTGCTGCTAACCGGAGGACGGGATATTTATCCTGCATATTATAATCAAATTGAAGATACCGCTTTATGCGGAGAATTTGACAGATATCGCGATAGTCTGGAATTTGCACTCATTAAAAAGGCAATGGAAAACAAAATTCCAATACTTGGCGTTTGTCGTGGGCAGCAAATTTTAAATGTTTATTTGGGTGGTAGTTTATATGTTGACATCCCGACTGAATTTGATACTACGGTAATCCACCGTCAGGAAGATTGGAGAAACTGCTATCACAAAGTTTATATTGTTAACAGCACTTTGTTATTGGATATTGGTGGTGTAAATTACGGACAAGTAACCAGTAATCATCATCAAGGGATTAAAGATAGGGCAACGGATTTGAAAATTTCTGCCTATTCAGCCGATAGTATTCCCGAAGCTGTTGAATGGAGTAATAGAGGCGAAAAAGGATTTTTAATGGCTGTTCAGTGGCATCCTGAGCGAATGGATACTGCACATCTTTTATCTGCGCCAATTGCACGAAAATTCATTAATGAAGCATGGACTTATAATGAAAACAAGTAGATGCTTGATAAACAATTAGTTAGTTAGTAATTTTATTAATTCCGCATGGGCGGGAAACAGATTAGTTAAATTATCTCGTGACGGCATATCAAAATCTTCAAACTCAAAACCCGGAGCAACAGTACATCCCGAAAGGGTAAACTCACCATTGGATTTAGCAGCAAAATAATATCCATAAGGAACAACTATCTGTGGGCTTTCATCGTTTTCAATGTCCAGGCCTAATTTTTTAATTGTAAGTTGTCCTCCCGGCGAAATCATAAAAAGATTCAAAGAAGAACCTGCATGAAAATGCCATAACTCATCAGATTTAATTTTATGAAAAGCAGAGAACTCATTTTTCTCCAAAAGGAAATAAATCGATGTAGAAATATTTCTTTCTGAAGCAAACCTTTCATGTATTTCGTTAGCACTTATAATTTCATCGGAGCGATAAACTTCCTTAAACCATCCACCTTCGGGATGTTTAAGAAGTTCTAATTCTTCTATATAGTATTTGGCTTTATTCATTTACTGCTTCATTAAGATTTCGTTTACTTTGCCTCTCATTAAATACCCATATTAATCTAAGGCTTACCATCGAATTCCTTTGATCCATACTTTGTTTTTCTCCGGCCAGGGTTTCTAATAATGCATCTTCCGATCCCGACCAAACAGAAGTAAGACTGTATGAATATCTAAAGTTTAATTTCAATTGTTCGTATATTCTGAATCTCACATCCAGCAACCAATCCAGATTATCGGTTGCGAAATAACCATCTAAAATACTTTCGCTTAAAGTGCGGCCATTAACTACCCACTTTACACCTACCAATCTCGAGTATGATAATCCTGTTCCAATTGTAAGCCTGTCTCTGTCAGTATATTGTATTAAAAGGGGTACTTCGGCATAATTCAGTGAACTTTTATAACTTGGCTTTGCACTATCAGGATATGGACCATTTCTTCTGTAAGCACCTTTTTGTGTAAATAGTACTTCCAGACTAATGTCGAAATTACCCCAGGTTGGAACTTGTACTCCCAAACCTCCAACTAATCCAGGTTTGTTAAATCTGATAATCCCATTGTTTACTCTGTCACCTTCTACTTTACTTAAGTTAAACCCACCAATTACCTCTCCTTTAATAATTTGGGATTTTACTTCATTTCCCATTAAAAACAAAACCGAAATAATAACTAAAACGAGTAATTTTTTTATCATTGCAAACTATGTAGATTTGATTTAATAACGCAAAGTTAAATAATTAATTGTCATCTTTTTTTTGGGAATAATATTTACTTTTTTTATTGATAAAATCAAATAATTTCTTTCGATTTATTTACAATTAACAAGAAGATCTTTAGATTTAATTTAGAATCTCAGGCTTAAGCCGATTCGTTTCTTATCTTTTTCAACAGAAACTATTTTAACTTTAAGTTGCTGATTTATAAATAAATGTTCTGAGGGGTTGCTAATAAATTCATCTGCTATCTGGCTTTTGTGCAGAAGTCCGTTCTCCTTGATTCCTATATCTATAAATGCTCCAAAATCGGTAATGTTTGTTATTATACCGGGAACTATCATCCCTGTTTTGAGATCATCAATAGTTTTTAATGTTTGGTCGAATTCAAAGATTTTATGTGCCTTTCTTGGATCGCGGCCCGGCTTTTCAAGTTCTGAGATAATATCTTTTAGGGTGGGTAGTCCTATTTCATCATTAACAAACTCTGATATTTTTATTTTTGAGATATTCTCTTTATTGGCAATAAGTTCGGAACTCTTACATTTAATGCTTGCAGCCATCTTTTCAACGATATGATAACTTTCAGGATGTACTGCACTGGAGTCAAGGGGATTGCCTCCGTTTTTTATCCTAAGAAAACCTGCCGCCTGTTCAAATGCTTTTTGACCTAAACCTTTTATTTCTTTTAATTGTTCCCGATTGGTAAAATTGCCATGTTCCGATCTGTAGTTTACAATGTTTTCGGCAAGAGTATTTCCAATACCTGAAACATAACTTAGTAATTCGGCACTTGCTAAATTTAGGTCAACACCCACAGTATTTACACAAAGTTCAACTGTAGTTTTTAAGCTTTCACTCAATAATTTCTGATCTACATCATGTTGATATTGTCCCACACCAATCGACTTGGGATCAATTTTTACAAGTTCTGCCAATGGATCCTGAAGGCGCCTACCAATGGATACAGCGCCTCTAACTGTTACATCGTAATCAGGAAATTCCTTTCTCGCTAATGCAGAGGCGGAGTAAATAGATGCACCGTTTTCATTCACCATTACGGCAATAACATCATTATTGAATTTTATTCTCTTGATGAGATTTTCCGTTTCACGGCCAGCTGTACCATTTCCAATCGCTATTGCATCTGTTTTATAGGCACCAACAAGGCTGTTGATTTTTTTCATTGCCTCAAGCGATTTGTTTTGAGGCGGGTGAGGGTAGATTGTTTCATTTGCAAGTAAGTTGCCATTGCTGTCGAGGCATACAACTTTACAACCGGTTCTGAAACCCGGGTCTATTGCTAGTATATTCTTTTGTCCCAGGGGAGGAGTCAAGAGTAATTGTTTTAAGTTCTCAGCAAAAACTTTGATACTGCTTTCATCAGCCTTATTTTTCAACTCTTTTCTAAATTCCGTTTCCAGTGAAGGGAAAAGTAGTCGTTTTAATGAATCTTTTAATGCCAGTTGTTTTTGATTAGCAGCCTCATTATTTTGTCTGATTAATTTAGATTCCAGATCTGAATAAGCTAAGTCGATTTCGGGTACAATTTTCAGTTTTAGAACTCCTTCATTTTCGCCTCTGAACATTGCCAGAATTCTGTGTGCCGGTGCTTTATGGGCAGTTTCCTGCCAATCGTAATATGATTCGTATTTATTATTCTCGTCATCGGCTTTTTTATCCTTTTTGGAGATGACATTTGCAGACCTATGGAACATTCTCCTTAACATACTTCTAACAAACTCTTTCTCGCTGATCCATTCTGCAATAATATCACGGGCACCCTGAAGGGCTTCTTCTACACTATTTACCTCATTTTTTGAAGAAATATATTTTCTGGCTGCCCCTTCGGTATCAGATACATTTTCCGACATTATCATCTTAGCCAAGGGTTCGAGGCCTTTGTCGATGGCAATGGTTGCTTTGGTTTTTCTTTTTGGCCTGTACGGAAGATAGATATCCTCCAATACTGCAATTGAATCGGCCTGACTTAATTTATCTTGCAGTTCTGTAGTTAATAACTCTCTCTCTTCAAGACTATTAATAATTGCTTTTCGCCTGTCGTCCAGTGCAATAAAGCCCTTATTTAACTTATCTATTTCGATGAGTTGTTCGTCGGTAAGTTCCCCTGTTCTTTCCTTACGATATCTGGCTACAAAAGGGATACTGGCACCATCGTTCAATAATTCCAATGCATTATCAACCTGCCATGATTTTACACTTATGGCAGAAGCAATTTTTTCAAGAAACAAATTCATAAACTATTAAGTAATCAACGAAGCAGAGTAACTGTTCCGGTTTTTTTTACTACCAAACTTGGTTTTATATCACTGGCGAAACTTTCGAAATATGCTGAATATACATATGTTCCAGGAGGAGACTCTTTACCATTATAGTTCCCATCCCAACCCTCAGTAGGGTCTTCCGAATCAAATAATAGTTGTCCCCATCTATTAAATATACTTAGCCTGTATGATTTAAAGCCACCAAACTCACCAACAATTTTAAATACACTGTTTGTTGTAATATTACTTTTTGGGTTAAAAGCGTTGGGAAAACTAATAGTTGCATATTTTATATATACTTCGTCGGTATTTTTACAACAATTCGAATCGGTAACCATTACCTGATACAACCCCTCTTGTGTAACATCATAATATCTTTCTGTACTGCCTCCGGGAGTCCATTCGTAAAAGTCCCATTGTCCTGCATCAAGCTGTACTGATGAATTTTCCAGAATATAAACAGTGTCAACACCTTGTGCCAGTACGACATCCGGTAGTTCATGTATTCTAATGTCTTTTGTATAAGTATATTGTTCACCGTTATAGTTTTCTATTAAACTTATGGTATAATCACCCGGATCGCTATAAACAAACCCAGGATTTAAATTATCGTTAACAGCTAAAGTGCCTGCAGAATTTCCAAAATCCCATTCTGCCGGATCAATATTTGCCGTATTTCTTATGGTTATTGATGTGGTATCCTTATAACATTGGTTTGCGTAGTAGAAATGTGGAATATCGAGGAAGTTAGATGCAATGTTTGGTAATCCAATTAAACTACCACCTCCATTTAAATATAGTCCATTATTTTGGCTATAGTTTAACTCATTATAATTGCAACCCGAGAGGTCCCTGTTAGGGTTATAAACAACTCCCAAATATGGTAGTTCATTAACACCTTTTTTAAACTTAGCAACATAAATTTTACCATCAACACCAAGCTGAACTGCTCCAAATAAACTATCTGCTGCTCCAAACTGCTGTACGTCGAATTGCTGTACAATATATGGAGAGGAGAAAGGATCTGCATCATTAAGGTTTACCTGATATAAAAAGTTTGTGCCATCGCCCAAAGGAGTAATTGTAAAATATAATTTGCTGTTATCAGGAGAAAACTCAATGCCATTTACATAAGTAAACTGACCTGGTGTACTGTTAATTAAATTACTCACTTTTCCTGTAGAATTGTCAAAATTATAAACTTCAACAATTCCATCATCAGGAATTACTAAAGCTAATTTTGAGCCATCAGGTGAAATTTTCATCGAACCGGCTCCATTATTTGAACTAGTGTTTCCATTGTGGGGATGTCCTATAGTAGTTATAACAGCATTGGTGTTCAAAGTGCTGTCGTTGAGGAGGTAAGAGTAAAAATTACCACCATTATTATCGCCAAAACCGTGGGCTACAATCCAATAGTCTCTTCCGTTAGTATGCTTGGTAGCACAAATCTTCTGGGCGTTTTCGTTTAGTATCAAATTGTTTTTTGAAGTAACACTTGAACTACCTGAACTTGGGAAATCTACTATCGAATAGTTTACACCATCGGTAAAAACTGGTGGAATATACATGTCTACAGTGAATACATAATATCTATTGTTTCCCGGTTGCGGTATTATTATTGAAGATTGGGATGAGAAGTTATTTCCATTTAAGTTATCACCATTATTTATTGTATAAAACCCTCCTTGTTTAACAATCAAACCATCGGTAAAGGCTTTTAAATTTCCTGATATATCACTAATACTGGAAGAACCATTGGGGTACAATAATTCGATAGGAGTAGTAGAAGCATTTGCCTGACCATCAGAAAAATTAATCATCGAGTTCTTTCCAAAAACCCAATTCTCGGCCTCCCTTGGAGGTTCGTAATTACAATTTACCTGACTGTATAAATTTGTTGAAATAAAGAAAGAAATTAATGTTAACATAATAACTTCTTTCATTGTTGGCATATTAATTTTTTTCATCCGATGAATATAAAATATTAATTGATTTCTTTTTTTAATAAGGATGTTATTGTTTTATTATTCTTGCGAAATAATCTCCTGTTAAGTGCTTAATTTTTATAATATAAACCCCTGCAGGATTTTTACTTAAATCAATGTGTTGAGTAAGATCAGAATTGTCGAGTTGTAAATTTTCTTTGTTAAAAATTGTTTTCCCGGTGACGTCAGAAATTGTAATATCAATTTCGCCGTTTAGGTTCTTGATATTTAAATTTATCACACCAGATGTTGGATTTGGTATTATCGAAATGTTTTCTGACAAAGAACTAATTTCTTCAACACCTATTTCACATTCATTAAAGTCGAAAAATATTGTAATTTCGGAGGTTTCAGCACAAAGAGTAATTGGGTTTTCAACCTCTACACTATATGTCTGAAAGTCAATCCAACTACCATTTGTTGTTACGTTTAGTTTTCTGGATGTTGCAGAGTTTGACCAAAGGTAGTTCATGTTGGCAGGATTTCCAATATGTCCAGCGTCAAGATTTACAGAATCTCTAACACAGGCTTTTATAGTATCCTGCGAATAATATTGATAACCATCAGGGAGTAAATCTATTATTGGCAATGGATTAACAGTAACTGTAACCTCATTGGAAACGGTTTTAAAACCATCATCAACAATACATGTATAAACCGTAGTTTCGCTTGGAGAAACGATAGGGTTTTCATTCTCAGAATAAAAACCATTTTCATCTGACCACTCAAAAGAATAATTTCCACCCCCTCCGTAGGCATTAGGATTCAATGTGGTTTGTTCATTCAAACAAATCACATCTGGTGATGCTGTTGGATTAATGCTAAGGCCATCACCTCCTGTGAATACCCATATTTTATCAACCTCACTGCTACAGCCATTCTCATCATTAACTATCAAAGAATACTCCATATTATCATTGAGTACTTGCGTATAAGGTTTTAAGACTGTTGCATCTTCCAGCATCGCTGCCGGTGTCCACGAGAAATTATAATTTCCTGATCCTCCTGATACTGAAGAACCATTTAATTGTGTGCTTGTTCCAACTGTAATGGTTTTATCTTCCCCAGCGTTTCCAACAGGCTTTGGCTTAACTTGAACGGTAATTTCTCCTTCAACTGTTGTTTGTCCGTCGAATACCTGCACATAATAAGTTGTTGTTTCAGTTGGAAAATCTGATGGTTCTTTTATATCGGCAGTAAAACCAGATGGATTAGATGACCAACTATATTCATTATTTCCTGAACCTCCGTTTGGGTTAGCTGAAAGGTGTACAATTTCGCCTTCGCAAATAACCATGGGGCTTGCTGTGGCAGTTACTGATAATGGCCCTCCAGTTACAATAACTGTTGTACTGTCAGTATTTATGCATTGTGAAACCTCATCGGTAACTGTTAATTTGAATACCTGAGTAGCTCCAAGAGGGTTAGTTTCAGCATCCACAACTGTTGGATCCTGTAATAGACTTTCGGGAGTCCACAAAATATCATAATTGCCAGAACCTCCATCAACAGTACCATCTAATTGTGTAGTCCAGCCGTTTGGTATAGTTTGGTCTTCTCCTGCTTCTACGTTTGCTGCATCATAAACATTCACAGTATGTGTAACTGATTGGGGACAACCCATTAGCGCAGTATATGTAGTGAGTGTTACATTATATGCATCAGCAGCACTATATAAATACCACATATCTTCACCAAATGCTGTTTCTCCGTTTCCAAATTCCCATTTCCAGGTCGTTACCGTTGAAGAAGGCGGGTCAACAGTTGTTTGATCAATAAAGAAAGTAGTATCCCCCAGACATGCATTATTGAAATCGAAATCAGGAGTAGGTTTTGGCGAAATTGATACAAAAGTTGTAACAGGATCACTATCACTTCCATTGACAGTTATAACAAGCGTATAATCTCCTTTGTTTTCTAAGCCTACATTAAGTATGGTAGGGTTTTGCAAGGTTGAGGTCCAACCATTTGGACCCGTCCAATAGTAAGTTGCTCCTGTGAAATCATCAGCCCAGAGTTGGAGGTTGTCGCCAACACAAAGTGGTCCATTATTTCCAATTGGTGGTGGAACAATTGTACAGTCGGTTTCTCCGGTTCCGGCAGTCTTTTCAAAAGTTATATCACAAGGTTGGTTAGAGTAGTTAGTAATAAGAAGAATATAGTACTCACCAACCTGCCCGTTTGGAATAAAACAGTTTTCAGTTGGATTTGGAGAATAACTACATGCTACAACCTTATTGGCTGTTAATTGCGCGGTACATGGAGTTACAGGGTCAGCAAAAGGTCCCCAACAAATAAAATCAATGTCGCGTAGCGGCGTACTATACATATAAATATTTATGGATCCAGCAATGGCAATTTTCATATGATACCATGCAGGATTAGGCCTTGTTGATAAACAGCCGTAATATGGCCCTGTCTCGGCGGTTCCAGAGTTAACACCAGCCGGAAATTGATAAAGATTATTTGTGCAAAATGGTTCTGAATCAACACAATAATCACCCTGACTAAATAAATTTGTGGAATATATTAGGGCAACTAAACTTAATATTATTAACTTTTTCATCTTTACTGCTTATTTTTTTGAAAACTTTTTGTGTTTAGATAGCCATAACTTCATAGCCTCCTCATTCATAGAAGCCTCCTCTTTTACCGCTGCTACTCTGAAAGTATCAATAAGGTTTACTATATCCTCCTGGCTTTTTTTCAAAGAATTATTAACTAAAAACAGCATGTATCCTGAATCAATATCTGGTCCTATGTTTACTAAAAATTTATCACTATAGGACTGTTCAAGGATTCTTATTTTAACATATCTTGACTCAATAGAAGTGTTATCTAATGCAAAATAAGTATTTTTCTCATCAGAAAATATGGCTTTTGCAATCTGACCTTGAAAATTTATGCTTTGTGCTTTCGCAAACAGTTCACTTCCTGAAATATCTTTTTCATTTCCAAGATATTTATTATTTTGAGTAAACGTTACACTGCTCAACATTACAATCGATAACAGTGTTAAAATTAATCTTAACTTCATGTGATTTTCTATTTTAACCTCAACCAGGCAAATTTAATAATATTTTAGTTTTTTTATAATATAATTTACATATCTGACAGTTTTGTTTACATAAAAGTTGTTCATAACAGTTTTACACGCTTGATATTTTATTTTTTCACCCTTTTATTAAGCAATAAGTACTTAAATTTGCCGCTGTTAATTATCTGTAATAATGTGGAAGTCTAATAAATTAAATGAATTAAAATCTTTATACCTGGAATCACTATATCCAATTTATACAAGTGAGGAAGCCTTACAGATTATAAATATTCTAATAAATAAGTATTTTGGTTTAAGCAGAGTTGATCAGGCATTAGATCCTGATTTAAAATTATCCGAATCGGAAATGCTTAGCCTGCATTTTGCCGTTAAGCAATTAAAAAAAAATGTACCACTTCAATATATTACTGGAGAAGCATATTTCCTAGACTTGAAATTAAAAGTAAATAATAATGTATTGATACCCAGGCCTGAGACTGAAGAATTGGTGAATTTAATAGTTGAAAAGGAAAGTGGTAAAAAACTAAGTCTTATTGATATAGGAACCGGCTCAGGATGTATTGCCATTGCATTGTCAAAAAAATTAAATGATTCTACTGTCTATGCCCTGGATATATCTAAAGAAGCCCTGGAAGTTGCTAAATTTAATGCTAGAACAAATAATGTAAATATTCAATTTGTTGAAGATGACGTGCTTAGTTCGAAATATACATTTGATAGCAAATTTGATTTTATAGTTTCCAACCCCCCCTATGTTAGAAATATTGAAAAGCAACAGATGAAACCCAATGTTTTGGATAATGAACCTCATATTGCTTTATTTGTAAATGACAATGATCCATTGAAATATTATGCAGCTATTTTGGAATTCAGCAAATTGAATTTAAAAACAGGTGGAAGGTTGTATTTTGAAATAAATGAGGCTTTAGGTAAAAAATTAATGGAGCTAGTTTTAGGTTATTCATATGCAAAAGTGAAACTTCATAAGGATATTAATAATAAGGATAGAATTCTAACTGCAGAAAAAAACTCATAAAAAAACGCCCGCAAAAAGCAGGCGTTTTTTATTAATATTTTTATTTTCTATGCCATATTGGTATAAACTTCCAATACATCTTCGTCATCTTCCAGTTTATCAAGGAATTTTTCTATTTCAACCATTTGTTCATCGTCGAAGTCCACGGGTGATGTTGGGAAACGTTGGAGGCTTGAGTTTTTAACCTCTATTCCCATTTTTTCCAATGCTTCCGAAAGAGAACCATAATCATGGTAATCGGCATAAACAGTAATCGTACCGTCGTCGAGTTCTATTTTATCCAATCCGGCATCTATCAACTCAAGTTCTAATTCTTCTATATCCAGTTCCTCTGTTTTGTCAAATTCAAATACGGCTTTTCTGTTAAACATAAACTCCAGTGATCCATTTGGAACAAATGCACCTCCTGCTTTACTAAAATACGATTTAACATTGGCAACGGTTCTTGTTGTATTATCAGTAGCACATTCCACAAAAACTAATATTCCATGAGGGCCTTTGCCTTCGTAATTTACCTCTACAACCTGATCAGCATCTTTACCGCTGGCTCTTTTTATGGCCGAGTCAATATTATCCTTAGGCATATTTTGTGCCTTGGCATTTTGAATGGCATGCCTCAATTTGGCATTCATTTCCGGATCGGGTCCGCCTTCTTTTGCCGCCAATGTTATTGCTTTGCCCAGTCGGGGAAATATCTTCGACATTTGACCCCATCTTTTCATTTTAGCTGCTTTCCTATATTCAAATGCTCTTCCCATTTTAAAATTTAATTTGTTTGGTGCACAAAAGTATTAAATGTTTTTATTAAAGAATAAAGAAATAGTAACAATAAATTATCAATCAAGTGAATTGTAAACTGATTCGGCCAGCAAATCTGCTGCGTTTTCATTAAACCTAAACCAAAGTTCGGGTTCAATAAGTTCTAATTCGCTCACAGCCATTTCGTTATTGTTGTTGTAAATTGTGTCAACACGCGCATAAAAAGTTTCCTTTCCGCAGTTTTTAACAACTCGTTTTGCAAACTCCAATTCGCTGTCAGTTGGAAAATATTCCTCATAAGTACAGCCAAAATCGTCCTGTACTCTAAAATCACCTTTTTTGGCAATTTTCAGTATGGCGTGTGTATACTCTCCACCCATGAACATATAGGCTACTTCTCCTTTGGCCACAACATTTGTTTGAAACTCCTGAAACATCATGCTCTCATCTTCAAGAAGACTTGCAAATAACTTGTCATAATCTCCAATATTATCCCTTGTAAGTCTATAGGTATGCCTTCCGGCTCCTGAAATGGATGGTTTTATAACAACTTCCCCCCACGATGTTTCATCAAATAGTTGTGCGAGTGTTTTTTGCTCTCCCTTTTCAATAAAAACTGTTGATGGTATATTTATTCCATTATTTTTTAAGTCTAGTAAATAATGTTTATCAATATTCCACTTAATGGTTTCGTAGGGATTTATAAGGACGGACTTGTTTTTCACAAATTCCATCCAATTATGAAATTCTGAAAATCTATCAAAATAGTCCCAGGTAGTACTTATAAAAAGTCTTTTTGCTGAACTCCAGTCGAAATTTGGATTCGACCATGATGTTCTGAAAACTTTCAAACCTCTCTTTTCAAAAGCCTTTTGAATTATGGAGTCTTCAAGTAAAATATTGGTTTCATTCTCATCGGAGGCAACAATATTGTCGTACCTGTCTTCGGTAAGAATTACGATATCGTATTTATACATATTTAAATAATAAAAGATATCATGCTTTAGGCAAGATATCTTATTGTATTAATCTTCTAAAACAATAATTTCGTGAGTTATTTCAGCCTTCCCACGTAGTAGTTCACTTACTCCACAATATCTGTCCTGAGATAAAGTAACGGCTTTTTCTAATTTTTCTTTTGGCAAATCTTGACCTTTAAAACTATAGGTAATATGGATTTTATTATAATATTTTGGGTGCTCATCAGTCATTTCGCCATCAACTTCAATATTAAAGTAATCAGGTTCTACTCTCATCTTTTTTAATATTGAAATTACATCCATCCCGGTACAACCACCTAAAGATACAAGTGTAAGTGGTTTTGGTTTTGGACCGGTATTCTGACCACCAACTTTAGGGTCAGCATCTAACTTTATTTTATGATTATCTACATCTGCTTCGAAGGCCATATTACCTGACCAATTTACGTTTACTTTACTTCCCATTATCTTAATTTTTTAATTTTCAACAAAAATATAATTTATTGTCGTTTGTAAATTTTAATAAATAATAAAATTGATCTTTAGTGCTGATTAGCAGCGAAAAAGAAAGGGTTAAAATATATCAGAAATAATGAATTTATTTGCATTAAAAACAACTTCATCTCCTGCCTTTTTGCCGGCAAGTGCTTTAAATATTGGTACTTGCGGAGAAATGGCAAAATAGTCGGTTCCATTTAACTCTATCTTTCCTAAACCAGCAGCAACGAATAGATTTTGTTTGTTCATTATTACTACAGCACCAAATTCAACTTTCTTTAATTCTTCTTTAAGGGATATTTTTTTTAAAGTATTTAATACTAGAATTGCTTTAGCCTGCTGTTGTGCATACATATCTTTTTGCCGCAGAAGTTTTGTCCGGAAGGCGTCGTATCTGTCTTTTGGCTGACCATAATCATTTGACATTCTTTGGGCCTCATCCATTTCTTTTTGCAAATCATCTATGGACTGCATTTGCTGCTCGACACATTTCGCCAATAACTGCTCTTTTATTTCAAGTTTATTCATAGATGTGTTTTTTGCAAATGTAGCATTTTTAATGCTAATATATTTAATCCATAAATGTCATATTGCCTGGGATGATTCCTGCATCAAATTTGCTAATTAGTTTTCCTGCAGGTGAATATCTATGAACTTCTCCATTACGATTATAATCATTTGCATCGCTAACATAAATTTCGTTCTCGGGACTAATTGCTAAGCAGTAAAAGTTAATATTCTCCAATTGCATAATAATAGGAGTTTCAGGAATGCTTAGGGCGTCGACCGACATTTTATAAACATCAGTATTTAAGAAGTATAAGCTGTCAGCTTTTGGATTTATCTTCAAGTTGGTAGGAGTATTGGTGATGTCGGGAAATTCTATTTTAGATAGTAGTTGGTGAGTGTTAGGATTAATTTTACACAAGGAAGGATGCTCATCGTTCATAAAACCACCGCTGCATAATACCCATAAATTATTATTCTTATCAATAACAATGCTATTTGGTTCTTTGCCTACTTCGATGGAGTCGATAACTTGCATGCTTTGCGAATTAACTACCATTATCATATTGTTTTCCTTATCCTGATTGAAAGCCGACCAGTTTGTAATAAAAACTTCATTGCCAAACTTTAGCATATTTTCGGAGGTCCTGCCAAGAGGTATTTTCTGTACTATCTCCATATTTGTAGTATTCAAAACAGTGATATTATTTTCGTAAAGGTCGGAAACAAATGCAAGGCTGTCGTTTACTTTTAATAGAAAACGGGGCGAAGTTAACTGATTAGCTTTCCCCTGAAATGATGCATCTTGTTTGTCGACTTTAAATATTGTGTGTGAGTTATTTACAGTTAGGTAGATGCTGTTTTCGTCAATAAAAATACTGTTTGCCACATCCCCCAAAGGAGCATTATTATTCCTATAAAATACGTTTTGAATTACTTCTTCAGTTTCACGATTATAATATGTTAATGATGAGTTTCCTGTAGTAAAATTACCTTCATTAACCACAAATAAGGCATTTTGAAAATCTCCTTCAATAGGAGATGGGTTGTCTTTATTACAGGATGAAGATATTAGTAATAGTATTACAGATGAAATTAGTGATATGTAATTAATGATTTTATAATTTGAGAACATATTTTAATTTTTAAATCCTGAATGATAAACAAGCTTCAAAATTTATTCCGGGCATTGGTCGCCATAAAATTGTTTGATAACTTGTGTTGAAAATATTGTTGAGTTTAAAGTTTAGTTCTAATTCATAGGATTTTATATTAAACTTTTTGCCGAGTGAAATATTACTTATGGAAAATGCTGGTAAAGTGTTGGAATACAGAGTAGATTCGTCGAGTGAAGTGTTCCTTTTTCCCGTGAACTGTGTATTCCAGTGTAAAGTATATCTCTTATAATTTATATGTAAGTATACATTTCCCGAATTTATTGGAACATATATAAGTTGCCTGCCTGCATATCCACCTTCCAAGGCTTTTTCGCTTTCGTTGGTTGATTTGGTAAATGCATGTTGAATAGCCAGTTTGTAAAACAAACCATAAAGATTTCCGTATAAACTTAAACTGCTCTCTATTCCCCTTGCATGAACAAATTCAATATTTCTTGCCGACCAATATCGGTAGTCGCTGGGAACCCATTGTATCCAGTTGGATATGTTAGAACTAAAGAAATTTATGTCGAAATCAATATTTAAACTTTCTGAATAAGTTTTGGAATAGTTAAATCCGAAATCCATTTGTACTCCTTTTTCCGGTAGTAATTCAGAGTTGCCTCCGGGGAACCAATAAAGGTCGTTTAAACTGGGTAAATTATAATTCATATTTGCGGAGATTCTGAAAAATAAATCACTATCTGCAAATGGTTTAAATAACAATCCAAGATAAGGTGTAGTAGGAGTAAACTTATCTTCTGAATATTGCTGACGAAGTATAAAGTCGGCCATCACGATATTAGAGAAATCTTTACTGATTTTGATCAAAAAATCATATTTATCTCTTGATTTTGTGGATTGGTAATTATTGGAATTTATAACATATTTTGAAAAACTTAATTCCGAATTTATTTTCCAACCTCTGTTAAAACTATGGCTAACGCCTGCTTTTGCAAATCCTGAATTACTTACATTAGTTGAATTTATATATGTAACAGTATCCTCATGGTCAATTGCCGTTGTGGTTTTTAGCAGATAATTTATGTTGCTGTAAAACCAAGCGCCATCGATATGAAAGATTGTTTTCGACTTATGATATTTGTAAGACAATATACTTCTGGAATTAAAATTATTTTGTTTTTCTTCATTATTACCACTCTGTTGGTTGCTCATAATTTGTGGAATTTCTCTAAAATCCCATTCGCTCCAATTTTTTAAACTCAACGATTGGTGGTCTGATATTTTATAATCAAATTCCTGTACAAATCCTCTGTTGAAATATGATGCATTCTGTTTAGTTTGCCATTCCGCAGGGATAATAGCATTATTATAATATCGAAATGAGTTTTCGGAAGAATTTAAGTAAACAGAAGTTGATGATTTAAGTTTTTTCAATCTTAAATTTATGGCTAGAGTACTAGTATAAGTTTTATAACTTCCAATACTCTGGCTTAGTTCTATCTTGTTTTTATGCTCTTTTTTTCCTGATGTTAAGTTTATGGCCCCTCCCAATGCACCCGAAATATTTTCCATTGAACTACCTCCAAAATCGAGGCTGACTTCATCGAAAAAACTATTTGGGATAAGTGATAAATCCACTTGACCCAACATTGGTGAGTTTAACTCAAATCCATTCCAAAGTACTTTTGTATGAGAGGCAGCAGTGCCTCTGAACGATGCAGTTGCCAAACTTCCCTTACCATATGATTTAATAAAAACCGGACTTTCTGCACTTAGCAGTTCTCCCAAATTTAAATTATTCAGGTTTTTCTTCGTCAGAGTATCTATAAGTTGGCTTCTGATACTTGAATTACGGTCAATATAATTTGATTTTATTACCATTTCATCCAGATATAAGGTGTCATAAATCATTTGTGCCTGTACAGAATTTATCTGCACAAGCAAGCAAAAAGCAACTATTATATAGAATGAAACCTTCTTCATAAGTAATTAATTATGAATTAGTTTAAATATTTTGGTCGTATTATTTTCTATTATTTTTAAAATTATTATCCCTGGGGGGAGATGGTTAGCGTTGATGGTAAATGTTCTTTCCTTTGAAATTGTGGAAAGTATCAGATGAGAGTTTATATCCATAAAAACTATTTTGGATCCAACAGTAATATTTTCAATATGAATAATATCTGAAAATGGATTTGGATAAACTTTAACAACACTTATTGGTAAATCTTCAACTCCCAGATGTGCTAAGTCGTGAATAACCCCTACTGCATCAAGATCGAAACCCGAAGGCTCGAAGGGAGTAGGCCAGGGGTCGTTAACTTTGTTTCCATGTGAGTCGTAAGTTGCGTATTCATCATCTATGCTTCCAACAACATCAATAATTTTTATGTATCGTATGTTTTGTAAATCCAGATTATCAGTATTTTCAACCTCACTTATATCGAAAGGTGTACCAAAGAAGATTCTGTATTTCCCGGCAAGGTTATTTATTAAACTGGCATCGAGAGTTCCAAAAGTGTTTATCTGATTTGAAAACTGAGTATTTGAAGTATTACTAATCCTTTGGTAATTAATCCCGTCTGTGCTTATTTCCACAAAAGCCAATTCCAAAAAATCATCCTGAAATCCATTTTCAAAAACTGCAAAATCAAAACCATCACCGTCAACAATAGGGGAGTCGAAATAAATTACTGCACTTCCTCCGTCGCCAAGACTTACCACATCATTATCGGCTTTGCCAAAGGCAGATTCTTCACTTCCAAATGAAGCATTTCCCAACAAAGGATTGCTAATGTCCATAAACCCTCTGCTAATTTCACAATTGTTGGCCCACGCCACAAAAATATTACTGTCGGCATGAATTGCAGTGCTTCCCGCCTGACCTGCAGGTGGAGCAAACTGAGCCCTGAGTGAAATATTGGAAAACAGCAATAATATGGCAAATCCCCCTATGAGGAATTGCCATATTATTTTATATGAAGTATATTTCATAATTAATTTTTAATAAATCTTGATGAAAACTTTTGGTATTTGCTATGTGCAATAACGAAATAAATGCCTGCATTTAAGTTGCTTATATCTATTTTATTAATGTTATTTGTAGATATTACTACCTTACCAAGATTATCAATTATATCAATGTTCTCAATTTCTATTGACTTATTTGAACGCAGTTTTATATAATTTTGGGCTGGATTAGGATAAACCGAAATATCAAAATCATTTATATTATTAGTAATTGCTGTTATTGTTCTGTAATCAACAGCAATTGCCTGGGCAGAAATTCCAACATCAATAGTTGATGTTTGATTTCCCTCCAAGTTGTATATGTATCCGTTACCATAGGAAAAGAAATCGCTGGTAGTAATGTAAAAATTATTATTGATGGTATCGATGACTGATGCGGCAATGCCTTCCGTTAGCGGAGAAACTATCATGGTTTCTGTATTGTCAGTAAGGTCATATTCAGCAATACCGTTATTAAGTTCAATATACATTAGATTATTACGCTGACCGGCAGAATTTGCAAGGCTTGCATCATTTATGGTATATTGTTCCATAATATCTCCACCATAATCGAATGTTCCAATATTAGTAGTTGTTTCACCCCAGGCTGTTGTCATGAAACTACTTATAACATCATTATAAAAACCGAAGAAATTTATCCCTGAATAAAAATCACCATAATCGTCTTCGGAGAGTAAAAATGCCTGATCAATTTCAATTGCTGCTATTTTACCTGTAGTACTTCCATACGGCCCCGGAATTGCCACAAGTGCCACTCCGTCATTGATTAGAAAACCAGCAGCATCGCCAGAAATACCTTCTATATTGGTAACTAAACTAAGGTCATCGAGGGAGAAAATCTTTACAAAATTCTCAGTTATAGGATACCAGAAAGATGCCAATAGAACATTACCATCTGTAGCTAGTTGGTTTATCCCCGGACTTGCAACTGAAGCAAGTTTTTCATAGGTGTCGATATTAAATTTAACTATCGAATCCTGTGCCGCTACATAGGCAAAACTGCCGTTGATAATTACATCTTGCACCGACTGGGTATAAATGGTGCCGAAATCTGTAATAGTTTCTGTTTCAGGGTTGTATGAGGAAACAGTAACGAAGTCGTTGGGATCACTGTAAATCCCGCCGCTCACAATTATAACTTGTTTTGTGTAAGTTGATTGCGCTTTCACGCCAACTGCAAGTATTGTCACAAAAACCAATACCAGACTTAAAAAGTAATTCTTTTTCATAAAAAAAAGTTTTAAGGTATTATTAAATAATTTAATTAGCCTCAAAACTTTTCAGGAAGAAAATTGTGGAATGCTTTTAAACATCACCAAGCCATTATCCCGAAAGCTTTGATAAAAATATGTATTGGCAGGTCTTCTGACTTGCTCAACTTTCGAGGCCTTCCCAATTCCATAAAGGAAAAAGTGACCGAGGTTTCGAAAGCATTGCTGAGCTTACAGCAGCGGGAACTGTACAGGATTTGCACCTGTTTCCCTGTTAGGCCGCCCACATGGTCATGTGAGTTATGGCACCATTACAAGTGTGCAAATGTATGATTATTTTGAATATTAAAGAAATAAATTTGTGCTAATGAAAGACATTTGAATAATGAACACCGATCCGTCAGGAGCCGGACAAGTTTCAGAAGTGCGTTTAGGAACCTGAATAATAATATCTCAAATGAATACTATTCTGAAACCTACTTCATCATTCGGCGTTCGTTAATCGATATTCGGTGTTCAATAGAATTACTTTACGATTTACAAAGCGTTTTCAGAATATCAGTCAACTGACTGATTAACGATTTTAGAATTCAGAAGTGTGTTTGGGAACCTGAATAATAATATCTCAAATGAATACTATTCTGAAACCCCACTTCATCATTCGGCCTTCCTTGTTCGATATTCGGTGTTCAAGAAAAAGACATTTGAATATCAAATATCGATGTGTCAGTCTCCTGGTTGGCAGTCCGTGTTCAAAAAAATAAATTATTTTTATGATAAGGTCATTAACTTTTCACTTTTAGTTTTTAATTTTTAGTTTTTCGTTTATTCCCTGCAACGATTAAAAAATTTCAGTTGTCAGTATGATGTGTTTAAAATTTTAATAAATTAGCGCCCCAATCAAAATCAATAAAAGTGATTAAAATGAAGTTGTCCAGAAAATTTTTCATCTCGATTATAGTTTTAGTTTTTGCTATAAGTATTTCCGCTTGTTCAAATGGGCTTTCAAAACATAAATACAGAGCAAAACGAAATCAGTCAACTATTAATCCTGTTAGCACAAAGGATACTCCCGTAAGGAAAAAGTATATCATAAAGCAGAAGAATAAAAAAATATTGGGACAACAAGACCCGCTTTAATTAAAACTTTCCAGATCATTTATTATAGCGTGCTGATATTTAGTAGTTAATTAGAATTTCTAAATATATATTTCTTATCTTTAAACATTAATTAATGTAAATAAAGATGAGTACAGCCAACAAAAGCACAAAAATCGACAAGAGATCACTAATTGCAGGTTTTTCGGGTAACATACTTGAATGGTATGATTTTACTGTTTATGGGTTTTTTGCAACTGTAATTGGAGCCCAGTTTTTCCCTGACGAAGATAAAGTAGTGCAATTAATAGCGGCTTTCGGAGTTTTTGCTGCAGGTTACCTCATGCGTCCACTGGGAGGAGTAATATTTGGCCATATTGGCGATAAACAGGGGCGAAAAAAGGCTCTTCTCATATCGGTGTTAATGATGGCAATTCCAACAACTCTTATTGCTTTTTTGCCAACTTATGAGCAGATTGGTTGGTATTCAGCACTTTTGTTGGTTATTCTAAGGCTCCTGCAAGGATTAAGTGTTGGTGGAGAATTTACCGGTTCCATATCGTTTTTGGTGGAAAGAGCACCCAAAAATAAACGTGGATTTTTTGGTAGCTGGTCTACCTTTGGTGTGTTTGGCGGAATGTTGCTTGGTTCGGCATTAGCATCCATTGTTACTGCCTTGCTGTCCAAAACCCAGTTGCACGATTTTGGATGGAGAATTCCCTTTTTATTCGGTGCGGTTATTGGAGTTGTAGGACTGTATCTCCGAAAAGGTATGGGCGATGATGAGCATTTTGAGAAAATGAAGAAGTTAGCACCTGCCGAAAAAACACCCCTGGCTGAATTCTGGGCAAACCATAAAATGAAAGCACTTAAAATAATGCTGTTGAGTTGGGGTTTTGGAGTTTCTGTATATCTGATTTTTATTTTCCTTCCTTCATATTTGCATACTTTTCATAATGTAAAACTTAGTGATGCCCTTTCGGCTCATACAATTTCAATAGTGGTTCTTATGCTTTTAATACCTTTATTTGGTATTTTAACTGATAAGTTTGGAAGAAAAAAAGTCCTTTTTATTTCTTTAGTAGGCTTTGTGGTTTTTACATATCCTTTATTTGGATTGATGTTCGAAAATACCTATTTGGCAATATTGGCTTCCATGCTTGCCTTTAGCGTTTTTGAGGCTATGTTCCAGGCGGTAATGCCTGCATTAATGACAGAAACATTTCCGGCAAGTGTAAGATATACAGGGCTTTCCGTAAGTTATAATTTTTCGTTGGCACTTTTTGGTGGTACAACACCATTAGTATGTACCTGGCTGGTAAAAGTTAGTGGAGGTAATGTTTGGATGCCTGCTTATTATTTAATAGCAACATGTGTAATTGCCATAATTACGGCTTTGTTTATTCCTGAAACTTATAAGAAAGAATTGGATTAGCAGGCTAATAATTTAAATAAAATAAAAAGCCTCGTAAAAAACTTTACGAGGCTTTTCTTATATTAAAATTCTCTTATTCTTCACACATAAAAGGATAACGATAATCTTTAGGAGGATTAAAGTTTTCCTTAATAGTTCTTGGAGAAGTCCAGCGAATCATATTTAAATATGAACCGGCTTTGTCATTTGTTCCAGATGCTCTTGCACCGCCAAATGGCTGCTGTCCAACAACTGCTCCGGTTGGCTTATCATTGATATAGAAGTTTCCTGCAGCTTGTGATAAATAACTTACAGCATGATCGGTTACATATCTGTCGTCGGAGAAAATGGCACCTGTTAAGGCATAAGGAGATGTAGTGTTTACTAACTCCAGAGTTTCTTCCCATTTATCAGCTTCGTATACATAAATTGTAAGAACCGGCCCGAATAACTCTTCTTCCATGGTAATGTAACGAGGATTAGAAGTCAGAATGACTGTAGGCTCTATAAAATAACCAACGCTATCATCATGTCCTCCACCGAAAATAATTTCAGTTTCGGAATCTTTCTTAGCATTGTCGATGAACATTGAAAGTTTATCGAAACTTGCTTTGTCGATAACGGCACCCATAAAGTTTGAGAAATCCTCAATATCACCCATCTTAACTGTTTTTAGATCGGCAACAAGTTTTTCTTTTACATCATCCCAAAGGTTATCTGGAATATATGCTCTTGAAGCAGCAGAACATTTCTGGCCCTGGAATTCGAAAGCACCTCTCAATAAAGCTGTTGCAACCTGTTCGGCATTTGATGATTTGTGTGCTAAAACAAAATCTTTTCCTCCTGTTTCACCAACAATACGAGGATATGTTTTGTATTTTGAAATGTTAGTTCCTATTGTTTTCCATATCTGTTGGAAAACTCCTGTTGATCCTGTGAAGTGGAATCCAGCAAAATCAGGATGCTCCATAACTACTTTTCCACCTACCGGACCGGAAACAAATACAAGGTTAATAACTCCGTCAGGAACTCCTGCTTCTTCAAACAAGTCCATTAATACTTTAGCTGAATAAACCTGAGTATTAGAACATTTCCAAACCACAACATTACCCATCATTGCAGGGGCTGTTTGTAAGTTACCTGCAATAGAAGTAAAGTTAAATGGAGTAAGTGCATAAACGAAACCTTCCAAAGGACGATATTCAAGACGATTCCAGGTAGTTTTGTCGGATGCAGGTTGTTGAGCATAAATTTCGGTCATATACTGTACATTAAACCTGAAAAAATCGGCAAGTTCACAAGCAGCATCAATTTCTGCCTGATGAGCAGTTTTCGACTGGCCCAACATTGTTGCGGCATTAATTTTTGCTCTATATGGTCCTGAAAGTAAATCGGCAGCTCTTAAAAAGATTGCAGCACGATGTTCCCAAGGCATTTTGGCCCACTTTTTTGAAGCCTCTAATGCGGCATTAATGGCCATAGTTACATGTTCTTCGCCACCTCTGTAAAAATAACCCAAGGTATGTTTTATATCGTGTGGGGGATGTAGGGCTACTTTTTGATCAGTAGTAATACGTTTTCCGCCAATAACCATAGGAATTTCAATTTCCTGCGATTTTAACTCCGCTAACATAGCCTTTAGTTCTTTCTTTTCAGGAGAACCCGGGGCATATGACTTAACCGGCTCATTATATGCTCTTGGCACACTCTCAAGATTCTTATACATAATCGAATAATTTATAATTGTACTAAATTTTAAGTCGGCAAAATTAGTAAATATTTTATATATTGTTTAATATTTAACAGGTATTAATATTGTTTATTAATTAGGAAATGCATTATTAAAATATTGACTGGAAATCAGGTAGTTAACAAAAATTGTTTTGATTTAATTTTTATGTTAAATTCGCTTTAAAATTGCTATATGAAATTAATATCCACTAATATTTGTAAAACCAGCGACATAGGTGTAAATGATAATCTGTTTGGAGGCAGAATGCTATCGTGGCTGGATGAGGCCGGAGGGATTATGGCATCACAGGTTTGTAAATCTACTAATGTGATTACTTTGAAAATTGATGAGGTTTTGTTTTTACGACCTGTAAAGGTAAAAGAGCAAATACGCATTTACGGTAAACTTGATAGAATTGGAAATACTTCCATTTCACTTCATCTTGAAGCCAGACGAAATTGTGTTGAGGAAAATACGGAAGCGGTAGTTTGTTCCACAAAGATGATTTTTGTACATATTGGTGAAGATGGAAGGCCTAAGAAAATCAAGATTTCTTAACAGCAAAGCGCAAAGCGCAAAGCGAATCGCGCAGAGAAAGTTGACTAAACTTAGCGCACTCTGCATAAATCTCTGCATCCTCTGCGGTTAAATTATACCGCGTACATTAACCTTAGTGTTCCATAGAGGTTTATTTTTTTAACCGCAAAGAGCGCCAAGTAAAACGAGTTTACATAATTTTTTTACCACGAAGAACACAAATAAAACTAAGCGTCCTCTGCGCAATTCTCTGCGTACACTGTGGTTAATCTTTTATAAA
Source organism: Marinilabiliales bacterium (assembly GCA_002869365.1). Lineage (GTDB taxonomy): Bacteria > Bacteroidota > Bacteroidia > Bacteroidales > F082 > BM524. The sequence goes on from PKTA01000105.1 coordinate 33,020, forward strand.
AAATTCGCTGTATTCAGGATAATATAATTTCCTTTTAGCCAAGTCCTGTGGGAAAGTATAATAGGTAATATCACTTGTCGAGCAAAGGCTACCACCTTCGGTAAACAATTCCACATGCACCTCAACAATATTTCGTCTTTTGGATTTAAGATTTGCTTTTAGAAGTATTTCACCTTCACTGGGTACCGGCTGTATATATCTGGTATTCATCGAACTGGTTACTCCCGAAGTTTTTATTTTTATCTGCACAAACCAGGCACCCACCTCATCCATAAGTGTTGCTTGTATTCCCCCATGCAGTATGTTGTGAAAACCCTGATAATGCTTTTCTGCTTTCCATTTTGATATCAGGTATTCACCATCTTCGTAAAACTCCATTTTTAATCCCAAAGGATTTTTGTCGGAGCAGGCAAAACATAAATGCCCATCAAGTTTATTATAAGGGTTGTTTATTTTTCTCATGAATGTTTTAATCTTATACCACTTAATATTCTGTTTTACTTATTACATCTCCCGGCTTATCATAGATAATCCACTCGCCACTTTTCTCGCCATTAAGATAAAATCCGGAAGTTTTTACATTACCGTTGGAGAAGAATTCCTTGAAAGGACCGTGAGCCTTATTCATTTTAAAGGTTTTGAAACTTTTATAATTACCATTTGAATAAAATGTTTCTTGTCGGCCATCGAACTCACCATCTTTATATGAGTACACTGCTATCGCATTTGCACTTTGGTCGTACCATATTGCCTGACCGTTCTTCTCGCCATTCTTATAAATTGACTCTTCCTGAATTTTACCATTCTCATAATAAACCTTTCTCTCTCCATCAAGAACCCCCATTTTGTAATTTTCGGCAAGTTGCATTCTGCCACCGGCATTAAATAATAATTTCTTACCATTAATTACCCCTTTCGTATAATCTATTTGTTCGGTTATGTATCCACGCTTGCTTATTTTTAGATATAAGCCGTCTTTTTGGCCATTTTTATAAACTTCCAATATATGTAATTGTCCGTTTTCGAAGAATGTTTTCCACTCCCCATCCATTTTATAATCTTTAAAAGTTCCGTTTATCTTTAACGAACCATAATCAGTTTCATAATATCCACTTTCAATAGTATCGGGAAGTATGTTTTTAATGTTTTGACTTAAAAGGAATAAAGGTGATAAAGCAAAAATCAAAATAATGATATAGTATTTATACATATGAGTATGTTTTAAATCATTTGGTAACTTTAATATAATAAGAATGGACAAAATTAAAATACTATGAGTTACCCTTGTGCATTTATAAAGAAAAATTTCAATAACATCTCAATTTTCATCAATTTTATCTCAAACCTTGAGATTGAATACTTATTGTGTCTCTTTTTTCCCGCTTTTGGCGCCTATATAAAGAAAGGCCAAATGCACAAAACGCGGTATTAATCATTATAAGTTAGTAAGAAAAGGCAATTTGTAAAAAGAAAACAGGTCGGGGAGAAAATCTCACAACCGACCTGAATCAACCAAAACCAAATTTTTCAATTACAATTGTTCCTTTTGAGGAATATATTATATTATGGCTTTGCAATAGGCATGCCAATAAATATAATAAACTGATTAATAGTGGAGTGTAATAGAGGAGGGTATTTGTGAAGTTGTTAGATGACCTAATAGTTTCACTAATGGTTATTTATAAGTAGTAAAATCTCCGAAAATGTATAAATGGATACTTAGTCTTGAATTATCTTTCCGTAAAGGTCAAAAAAATCTGCTTTTATAATATTTGTATTATAAAATTTACCAACTTTTAATTCTTCGCCTGATTTTTCAATAAGCACCTCATTATCAACCTCAGGGGAATCAAATTCTGTTCTTCCAACAAAATAGTTTTCTTCTTTTCTGTCGATTATTACTTTTAAGTTTAAACCAACTTTCTCTTTATTTTTCTCAAGCGATAATTGCTGCTGGAGCATCATTAATTTATCTGCACGATCTTGTTTTTCCTGATCACTAACATCATCCTTTAATTCAAAGGCTGAGGTGTCTTCCTCTTCTGAATATTGAAAAACGCCTAGTCTGTCGAACTTATATTTCGCAACGAAATCATAAAGTTCTTCAAACTCTTCCTCCGTTTCACCCGGATAACCAACTATTAAAGTGGTACGCAAACTTGCATCAGGAAGTTTTTCTCTGAATCGTTCAATTAGTTTAATGGTAGTATCCTTATCATGCGACCTTTTCATCGACTTTAGAATACGGTTATTAATATGTTGGAGTGGAATATCAAGGTAATTACAAACTTTCGGGTTGTTTTTTATTTCATCAATTACTTCCAAGGGGAATCCTGCAGGATATGCATAATGCAAACGTATCCATTCGATTCCTTCTGTTTTTGAAAGTTTATTGACCAATTCCGATATTTTTCTTTTCCTGTAAAGATCTATACCGTAATAGGTTAAGTCCTGTGCTATTAAAATCAATTCTTTCACTCCTTTAGAAGCAAGAAATTTCGCCTCATCCAGTAATAATTCTATGGGTTTGGATTTATGTTTACCTCTTATTAGAGGAATCGCGCAATAGGAACAGTTTCTATCGCAGCCTTCAGAAATTTTTAAATACGCAAAATGTGATGGTGTCGTAATCTTCCTTTCACCAACTAACTCTTCCTTATAATCAACATGTAGAGTTTTTAGGATATCCGGCAATTCATTAACACCAAAAAAACCATCAACATCAGGAATTTCCTTTTTAAGAGATTCTCTATATCGTTGTGATAAGCATCCTGTTACAAATACTTTCTCCGTTAGTCCATCGCTTTTGGCTTTGGTTAACTGTAGTATAGTGTCTATGGATTCTTCTTTCGCATCACCAATAAAGCCACAAGTGTTAACTACCTGAATATTAGCGGTTTTATTTAAATTATGACTGACAATATAGTTATCACCCAATTGGCGCATTAATACCTCTGAGTCGACGAGGTTTTTACTGCAGCCTAAACTTATGATATTGATGGTTTTTTTCTTCAAATAATTTATTTTTCTTGTGATTCAACGCCCACTGTTCCGCTAATAGTAGCAGGAAATGTATTTCCTCCCTGATTCATTTCCATAGTCATTTCCATGTCCATTTCCGACGACATTGTCCAGCCTGTTTTAGGATCTATTATCATTTCTCCGGTGATTGTACCGTCAATTTTTGAATCCATATCTTTTAATTTATTGGCGGTTATTTTCGACTTGACACCTAATGTAACGGCTTTCTTTTTAATTTTAAGTACAGTATAAGTAGTATGATAACTCATATCACTATCCTTCAAAGGAGTAATATCAGCATCCCAACTGTCGCCAACAGCAACTTTATGGTCGGGGAAATTAGCATAACTGTTTCCCGATGTTAAATTGTTGGTTACATCACTATTGTCGACAAAACTACCCAGGTCGTATTCAACTATTTCCCCTTTTTCATCAATAGTAACCGAATAAGTTGACCCAACTAATTTATCTAATGATTCGGCAATTTTTTTTACCATAGGGTCATTTTTTGTGCTGTCGATTTCTGAATCGTAAATAATTTCCATTCCGAATATGCTTTGAACCATTCTCATGGTACTTAAGGTAGTGTTAAGTTTAAAATTATCATTATTTTCTTCAACAACGATATCGGTTTTCATATTCATTTCCTGGTTTAGGCTCATGGTTTGACCATTAGCTTCGAAACTAATTTCCTGATCGAGACTGGTAATGCTTATAAAAGAAGAACCTTCTTTAAGTTTATACTTTAACATAACTTTTTTTTGAGCAAAAGATGTTACTATAAACATAGGTAACATTATTAAGGCTGCTACCATGGCCAATTTTTTGAAACTTTTCATATGTTTTATTATTAGTTTTTTAAGAAATGCTTTCTGTAATTATTAAAAATACAAGGAATTAAAATGGAGTATCGTCACCAAGATCATTAAAATCGTCCATTTTCGATTTCTTGGTGATAAATCCTGCCTGAACATCTCCACTGGAGAAACTACTTGCTCCACCCTGAATATAATCCTCAAAGCGAGCAAATTTATCAATAAATCTTAATTTGATATCACCAACTGCACCATTACGATGTTTTGCAATAATTATTTCCGTAACTCCTTCTGTTGGTGTGCCATCCTCAAATTCATCAATTTTATAATACTCTGCACGGTAAATAAATAAAACAAGGTCGGCATCCTGCTCAATTGCTCCTGATTCTCTAAGGTCGGATAAAATAGGTCTTTTACTTTGTCCTGGCCTGGTTTCCACCGCACGACTCAACTGTGAAAGTGCGAGTACAGGTACATTAAGTTCCTTTGCCA
>PKTA01000169.1 GCA_002869365.1 Marinilabiliales bacterium
CTGTTTTCAGGAAGTGGCATTAGAATTAAAATTATTGAAAGTATGGCTTTGGCCAGAGCCGTAATCTCAACAACTATTGGCGCTGAGGGGATTAACATCACAAATGGTGAAAATATTATTATTGCCGACAATAAAGATGATTTCTTTGAAGCAATAAAATTTATGTTTGCTGAACCGGCTAAAGTTGAGGAATTGGGGCGAAAAGCGAGACTTTTAATAGAAGAAGAACATAATACCGAAAAAATAATAAGTAAATTAGAGGCATTTTATCGACAAATTTTATGATTTTTGCCACAATAAATTAATGCATGAGATTATTTGTTTTATTGTCACGAGTGCCTTACCCATTGGAAAAAGGCGATAAGTTGAGAGCTTTTTATCAAATTAAGGAACTTTCAAAAAACAATGAGATAATACTTTGTGCATTAAACCCGCTCAGGAAACTCGATAAACAAAAGGCTTTCCGAGAACTTCAACCCTATTGCCGTTCAATAAATTTCATCGACCTTCCCTGGTATGGAATTATCTGGAATATGAAAAAAGCATTTCTAAAAGGTATTCCTATTCAGAGTGGATATTTCTATAGTTGTCGGGCAAAGCGGAAAATTAAAAAACTTGTTGAGGAATATAAACCTGATCATATTTATTGCCAACTGGTGCGTACTGCCGAATATTTCATCAAATCAGAAATCCCAAAAACCATTGATTATCAGGATGTTTTCTCCTATGGATTAAAAAGAAGGTATAATAAGGCTAATTGGCTTTTCAAGCCTTTTTTCAAAATGGAATACAAACGTTTATTGAAATATGAAAATAAGGTTTTCGACAGTTTCGATAATAAAACGATAATTTCTTATCCCGATCAGAAACTTATAGATCATCCTGAAAGGGAAAAGATACATATTATTCCCAATGGCGTTGATCACGATTTCTTTTCTCCTATGGAAAGAAAAAAAGAATACGATTTGGTATTTGCCGGGAATATGGCATATCCCCCAAACGTTGATGCTGCAAACTTTCTTGTGAAGGAAATTATGCCGATAGTCTGGAAGGAGAAACCCGAATCAAAAGTTTTACTTGCAGGAGCCAGTCCTGACAGGAGGGTTGTTGCTTTGAAGAGTGAAAAGGTAGTTGTTAGTGGCTGGATGGACGACATAAGGGAAGCCTATGCTTCTGCCAGGGTTTTTATTGCTCCAATGCGTATTGGTACCGGATTGCAAAATAAGTTGCTGGAAGCCATGTCGATGAAAATACCATCAATAACAACTAAACTTGCCAACGATGCTTTAAAAGCCAAAGACGGAGAAGAGGTTTTGATTGGTAATGATGCTAAGGCTCTGGCACAGAATATTTTAAGATTGCTAGAGGATGATGAGTTTTATACGAAACTTGCGGAAAATGGTTTTCAATTTGTAAATACTGAATACAGCTGGGAAGAATCTACTGCCAAACTGGAAAAAATTATGAGGACTTAATTATGCTGAAAGATTTAGTTTATAAAAACAGAAGTTATAGGAAGTTTAATTCTGAAAGGAAGATAAGTCAGGAAGAGTTATTGGAATTTGTTGATAATGCAAGAGTTACGGCTTCATCAAAAAACAGGCAACCACTAAAATATAAACTAATTAATAAGCAGGATGATCTGGATTTTGTTTTTAAACAACTAAGTTGGGCCTGGTATTTAAAGGATTGGAAAGGCCCTACGGAAGCGGAGCGACCAACAGCGTATATTGCAGTATTTTTAGATAAAGATTTAAACGATAATGCTTTTATAGATGTGGGAATTGCCTCCCAAACAATATTACTTTCAGCAGTTGAAAAAGGCCTTGGCGGATGCATAATTCGTACCGTTAACAGATATCGTATGAGAAAACGCTTCGGCTATCCTGAGAATCTTGATTTAGTTCAGATAATTGCACTAGGAGAACCTGCTCAGGATATTGAGATTGTTGATATTGACGAAAGTGGAAGCATTGAATATTACGAAAATGAACAAAAAGTTCATTTTGTTCCCAAAAGATCTCTCAGAGAAATTATTATAGACTAAACATTTCGTAAGTCTTAAATTGTGAGCGTATTTTTGTCTTCGATTTGGTGACTACATATTCATTATTATCCTTAGTATTTACCAATCTGGCTTTAGTATTATCACTCAACTGAAGATTTAGCATAGCCATAATCTCATCCTGTAGTTTTTTATCGTAAATAGGAGCTGCAGTTTCAAATCGGTGATCGAAATTTCTAACCATCCAGTCGGCAGAAGACAAAAAATATTTTGGATCCCCATCATTTGCAAAAACAAATATTCTGCTGTGCTCCAGGAATTTATCGACAATACTTATGACTTTTATGTTCTCGCTAAGCCCCTTAATTCCTGGAATTAAAATGCAAATACCTCGGCAAATAATTTTAATATTTACTCCGGCTTTGGCAGCATTATAAAGTTTGGCAGTAATCTTTTTATCTACCAGATTGTTTAACTTCAGGATAACCCATGCTTCCTTGCCGTTTTTTGCATTCCTGATTTCAGCATTTAATTTATTTATAAAACTGTTACGCATATAATACGGCGCAACTATTAAATGTTTAAATTTTGGTGGGTTATAAGGCGATTCGAAAAGGTGAAACAGCATGTTTACCTCGGTGGTAATACCTTTATGAGCCGTTAACAAACTGTCGTCGGCATAAACCTTGGCTGTTGATTCGTTGAAATTACCCGTACTTATATTGGCATAATAAACATTCTTTCCACTTTCTTTTCTTCTGATTAACATCAGTTTACTATGAACCTTAAAGCCTGGCAGGGTTTTGATAATTTTTACTCCTTCTTCTTCCAGTTTTCGCGACCAGTAAATATTTGCTTTTTCATCGAAGCGTGCCTGTATTTCAAGGAATACAGTTACGTATTTCCCATTACGGGCTGCATTTATCAGGGCGTTAATAACGTTTGAATCTCTGGCGGCACGGTAGAACGTCATTTTTATGGCTCTAACCTTTGGGTCGATTGATGCTTCTCTCAGTAAATCAACAATATATTGAAATGATTGATAAGGATAATGCAGCATTATATCTCCTTCACTTATCTTATCAATAATACTTGTGTTATGACTTATTTCAGGATGTTTATTTGGATAAGTTTTTGCAAAAACCAGATTTTTTCCTCCCATATTCGGGAAGGACATAAAGTCTTTAAAGTTATGATAACGACCTCCGCCTCTGACATTATCTGTTTTGGTAATTTTAAGTTTCCTGTTTAACTTTTTATTCAGGGCTTCCGGCATATCATCATCATAAACAAAGCGTACAGGAGAACCTTTTTTCCTTTTTTTTATACTCTCGCTCATCAACTCCATGAAACTTTTGGAAATATCGTGATCGATATCCAGTTCTGCATCGCGAGTAAGTTTTATGGTATAGGCGCTAAAAGTGTCGTAGCCCATCCATCCGAAAAGTTCCGACATGCAATAGCGTAATACATCATCTACGAACATGATAAATTTCTTACCGTCTTTGGATGGAAGTTGTACAAATCTGGAAATGCTGTCGGGAACCATAATCAGAGCGTAATCTTCATCTTTTTGATTAGTTGAATCGTTTAATACAGCAGCCAGATAAATGGAATTATCGCGCAGGTTTCCGGGCTGACTTAAATTGTTTAACATTATAGGAAATAGCAATGGCCTTACTTCCGTATTAAAAAACTGATAAACAAATTCCCCTTGCTCTTTATCCAAAGATTGTTCGTTTAACAAATATATATGGTGCTTTTGTAAACTCTTTATAGTCTCACGAAAAGTAGCAGTAAATTTTATTTCCTGCTCTTCAACTATCGAAAGTATTTGTTGAAGTATTTCTGAGGGCTTTTCCTTGTTTTTCCGGCTGTTTTCATTTTCAAATTGTTTCATCCTCTTGATAGTAGCAACTCTTACCCTGAAAAACTCATCTCTGTTATTGGAGAAAATACCCAAAAATCTTAGTCGTTCAATAATAGGATTAGACTCGTCCATGGCTTCCTGCAGAACTCTTTCGTTGAAATGCAGCCACGATACTTCCCTGTTTATTAGTTTTTTTATCATTAGTTTATTCTGTAATATAAGCGATTTGCGCAAAGTTATAAAAAGGATTGAAATGTTGAATGGTCAAATGTTCGAATAGTCAAAAAGTCTAAGAGTCTCAAAGTCGCATAGTCCGATAGTCGAAAATTATCGTATAAATTATCCCAAAACCCTTAGTGCTGCTTGGAGACTTGGTGTCTGACTATGAAAAAATCCGCATCATCCCTGACTGATGCAGAGGCAGGCGTGTTCCTATCACAATTGTTTTTTTTATGAAATAATTCCCGACATTTGTCAATCAAAATATTTTGTAGATGAACATAAGAACTTCCTTAATTGCTTTTCTAGTCGCTATATTTGTATTTGGTAGCAATAACCTAATTGCTCAAAATGCAAGTTTACCAAGGGAATACAACTGCCATTTTACCAAAAGTACACCCAAAATCGATGGTATTTTAAATGAAACTTCTTGGCAAATGGTTTCCTGGTCGGAGAATTTTAGGGATATTGTTGGCGGTACAAAAGCTGCTCCTGAGAAAGATACCCGCATGAAAATGATGTGGGATGATGATTATCTGTACATTGCTGCATATTTGGAAGAAAATCATATCTGGGCAAACCTAAAAAATAAGGATGCAATTATTTATCGAGATAATGATTTTGAAGTTTTTTTCGATCCTGACGGAGATGGCTTAAACTATTTTGAGCTTGAAGTAAATGCTTTGGGAACCATCATGGATTTGTTTATGGCAAAACCATATAATAAAGGGGGCAAGGCTGATTTAACATGGGATTTCGAAGGATTAAAATCAGCAGTTAAAATTTATGGAAGCATAAATAACCCTGATGATAATGATGTCTTTTGGACAGTTGAAATGGCAATCCCATGGAGCGCATTTAATAACCAATCTAAACCTCAAATAAGTGATGAATGGAGAATAAACTTTTCGAGAGTAGAGTGGACAACTGAAATTGTTGATGGGAAATATGTTAAGAAAAAGGATGCTGAAACATCTAAGCCTTTGGCAGAAGACAATTGGGTGTGGTCGCCGCAGGGCGTTGTAAATATGCATATTCCTGAAAAATGGGGGAGAGTTAAGTTTGTCAGGGAAGTGGCAGATAAAAAAAGTCCAAAATTCTGGATGTGGATGAATGCCAATACGGATTGGGATTTAAACCAATGGAAAAATGCCTTTGAGCGACTTTCATCAGCAGGCATTAATGGTTTGTTGGTTGCTGCAAATGAGGAAGTACTAAATAAAGTTATTCCTTTGGCACATTGTTATGATATGCAGGTTCATGCCTGGTTCTGGACTATGAACAGGGGAGAGGCGAAGCCGGAATGGCTGTCGGTAAATGCTTTGGGGAAATCTTTGGCAGAAGAAAAAGCCTATGTGGATTATTATAAGTTTATGTGTCCTGCACTTCCGGAAGTAAGAAATTATCTGAATAATAAGATTCTGAAATTATCACAAATTGAAGGTTTGCAAGGCATACATTTCGATTATATCCGTTATGTGGATGTGTTTTTACCTAAGGAATTACAACCAAAATACGGCCTGGTACAAAATGATATTATGCCCGAATTTGACTATGGTTATCATCCTTATATGAGGGCTCTTTACAAAAGTAAATACGGCATCGACCCAATGGATTTGAAGGATTATGCACATGATAAATCCTGGCTCGATTTCAGACTAAAAGTTTTGGATACCACTGTAATTATGCTGAGGGATTTAATTCATGAACAGGGATTGAAATCCACTGCCGCTGTATTTCCAAGTCCTGATATGTCGCGAAGAATGGTAAGGCAGGATTGGGATAAATGGGGCCTGGATTATTATTTCCCCATGATATATCATAATTTTTATGGTGAAGATATTAATTGGATAAAAAAGATTGTTAAGCAGGATGTAAAGGCTGTTGGAAGCAATTCAAAGGTTTTTGCCGGCTTGTACTTACCTGCTTTAAAAAATAATGACGATTTAAAGCAGGCCATAAAAGCAGCCTTAAAAGGAGGCGCCAATGGCATTTCATTTTTTGGTTATGGTGCTTTGAGTGATGAGATGTTGGGGGAGATTTGGGCGATTAATAAAAATAAGTGATAGATAGGAACGCAGATTAGGTGGATTAGGCGAATGGTAGCGGATTTGTTAATTCAACCAATAGTATATCTGAAAATAAGAATTTAATAAGAATAAGGTAAATATGTTTCGAGAAATTGACAATCTAATGATATTCTATTGATCCACCCATATTTATTAGATCCTGATGGTCTATTTCATATCTATTGAGTATTTTATAACCATTTACTATTTCTGACCAAGTATAAAAGTTGACTGTGTCAGTACTTAATATAAAGACAGTTAATTTCTCAGTTTCAAATTTTTCTAATTTAGGATCCCCTATTTCATTACCATAAATACTACCTATATCATTAATTCCAATAGTCTTTAATGAAGGTTCAATTTGTGGTAGCAAAGTATCCGGTAGAAGATAATCAGTATAAATTGTAATATTTTTGTTTGATTTATTTTTCACGTATATGCTATATTCATGACGTGCAAATTTTTCGCAACTACTTGCTAGTAAGAGAACAAGGCTTACAAATATTAATATTTTTTTCATTTGTTTTTAATTTTAAAACCAATTCTTTTTCTGCCTTCCTGATCTAGTTGTTTTTGTTTTGCCTTTTCAAACTGGTTTAAATATTCAAGTATTATCAAAATATTTTTCTTAGCATTACAAAGGTTCTGATAATTGCAATATTTATCTCGATTGCTTTTTTACTTCTAAGAATGCTGGACAGCATTGCCACACCTTCTTCAGTAAAGGCAAATGGCTTTGCTCCACCCAGTATTTGTTTGCCAGGTATCACATTTTGTGATACCATCATATCTATCTCTTCTTCAGTCAATTCAAACATAAAATCCGTAGGGAAACGATCTCTATTCCTTCTTACTGCTTGTTTTAAAACCCTTGTTTCAATTTCGTATAATTCACCTAAATGAAGGTCTAAAATTACTTTTTCATCACATAATAATATAATTTTTTGAGCAATTCTTTCACTGGGTAAAATAGTTTTATTAATCTCTATAAATTTTAGGTTTTACAAAAATAGATATAATGATAGTGAAATCAAAATCCCATAATAAAATAAAAAGACCCGCCTTGCCTGAGGCAAAACGGGGCTTTTCAAAAATATTTATAATCTAAACTAACGTATTACTAATTTCTTAGTTTGGAAAACTTCGTTGTTTACAACTATTGAATAGAAGTAAACTCCGGCATCTAGATTCGAAATATCCATGCTTAATTTATTCGAGTTTTGATCAATCTCAACCTCTTTCACAACCGAACCCAGTAGATTCACTATTTTAAGTGATGCGTTGTTGATATTTGTATCAAAATTGTAGTCTATGTTAAATTTGTTAATTGCAGGATTAGGATATGCATTTGAAAAAGAAATTTTATCTGCAATTTCTTCACCAATAGCTTCCGGTGAACTCCAGTATTTTACAACAACCTCTGAATATACATCAGTATTGTCTTTGTCGAAAAATTTATATTTTACTATGGAAGTTCCAAATGTTTCATTTGCAATAAACTCAGCATAAAAATTTTCAGTACCTGTTGATTCTCCTGCTAATATTGGTTGATATTCACCTGATTCATCCAAAAATGGAGGATAACACTGACTAGCCCAGCAAAATGAATTAACTGATCCTTCAATAACTTCAATATTGGTTCTTAAAACCTTGATATTTACAATGTTGTCAGTATTGTTAGTTACAATAGCATGAAATAATGTTGCATCTGCATTATATGGATCAACCCACACAGAAACAGTATCATTTAAAGCATTGCCATCCCAACTTAAAGCAATTGTCGACTGAGCATTTACATAAGAAACAGAAAGGAATGCTGCTATAAAAAATATTAGTAGTTTTTTCATCATAAAATGTATTTTCGTTTTCTCTTATTATTCAAATTCCGTACCAAAAATGTATCTGATATAATTTGCAAAAATATAAAATTTAATTATACCTTCGATTTATCCTTCAATTAATTATTACAATAGACAGCACACCTGCTTTAATGGTTGCCTTTTTATGCAGAATATATGCTTAAAAATTCTTAATATTGTTCAACCTGCTTACCTATTTTCAATTATAAATTGTTCAGTTTGGGATTATTAATTCCAGTTACAGGAAACGTTTTTTATGTTAATGTTGTCTAAAAGTTGTTGCTCAATAACAAATTGGGCAAAAGATATATTAGATTTGCAATAAATATTAATTAAAATTAAAAATATGAAATCGAAAATTTTACTTTTAATAGTTGCTTTAAGTTTTAGCATTGCGGGTGTTTATGCGCAATCGCAAAGAATGGTACTCTTTGAAGAGTTTACAAGTAGCACTTGTGGTCCTTGTGCATCTCAAAATCCTGCTTTTGATGCTTTACTACTTCAGAATACAGATAAATCTGTGTCAATTAAGTATCATATGAGTTGGCCTGCTCCCGGCAATGATCCTTTTTACCTTGATAACGAATCGGAAAATAATAACCGCAGATCTTATTATGGTATTAACTCTGTTCCTCATGTTCAAATGGATGGAGGTACATGGAATGGACAGCCTGTTCAGGTTACCCAAACCAGAATAAATAATCAGGCAGCAGTTGATTCACCTTTTGAAATGCAGGTACAAACTGAACTTTCTCCTGGTGAGGATACAATATTTGTAACCACTTTAATTAAAGCAACAGATGAAATAACAAGCAATCTTGTTGTACATAATGTTGTTATCGAAAAATACCTTCATTTCAATACACCTCCAGGAGTTAATGGAGAGAAGGATTTTTATAATGTTATGAAGAAGATGCTCCCTTCAGCAAGTGGTACTGTATTAGAAGCGCCTATGAGTAGTGGAGATTATGTTATTCTTCAGAACTACTGGGCATTGGATTATATTTATGATATCGATCAATTGGGAGTTGTTAGTTTTATACAAAACAATTTAAATAAAGAAGTTTTTCAATCTGCTTTAAGCAGTGAAGATGCTCTTACTCCAATTTATGCACTTGATGCTGAAGTTCTTGATGTTGAAAATGTTACAACTACTAACTGCTTTGGAAACTTAAATCCAAATATTACTATACGTAATAATGGACAAGTAGACTTAACATCACTCACAATTGAATATTCAGTGAATGATGGACCGGTTCAGTCAACTGAGTGGACAGGTAACCTTTCTTTCCTTGAAACAGCAGACATTCAATTGGATGAAATTACTTTTGATGTTCAGGAGTTAAATAATCTTGAAATTGTTGGTGTAAGTCCAAATGGAACCGGTGATGATTATATGCCAAATAATACTTATGTATATCAATTCGATCAGGCTCCTGTGTTAAGTGGTTCAGTTAATTTATTCATGCTATTGGATAATAGCCCGGAAGAAACAAGCTGGGAATTAGTAAATTCTTCAGGAGAAGTTATTCAGGAAGGCGGACCTTATGATACTCCAGGTATGAAAATAGAACCATTGGATGTTTCAACTCTCGATTGCTATGAATTAATTATGTATGATGCAGGTGGAAACGGAATGTGCTGTGGAAACGGAGATGGTTATTATGCCGTTATTTATGGAAATAACCAAACAGCATTTGAAGGTTCAAACTTTACTGATCTAGATCGCAATCAATTTAGTTATGATCCAGTGGGAATTGATGAAATGCCTACATATAGCGATTTGAATATTTATCCTAATCCTGTTAACGACATGCTAAATGTTGAGTTTAATCTTACTAAATCATCAAATGTTGAATTGAAAGTTTATGATTTACTAGGTAAGGTTGTTTACGAAAATTTAGAAGGATTTAACCAGAGTGGATCAAAAAATTATAGTCTGCGACTTGGAGATTTACATTCCGGAATATATCTGCTTAAATTAAATGTAGGTGGACAAACTTATGTGAAGAAAATTACTGTGAGATAAAGCTTCTTACAATATATAAATAGAAGAGCCCCAACGAATTAGTATTTGTTGGGGTTTTTTCTGTGACCTCCGTAGTTTTAACGAAGGAGGGGTTGTCGTTGTCGTCATTATTGTCATTGTTATTATTGTTGTCATTTATCGCTTGCATAACATGTCTTGCCTAAGGCGATGAGCGAGAGAGAAATCCACACGCATTTGGAGGTTTCCCTCATCCCGAGTTTTCGGTGCTCCATTGCATTACGAATTATCGACCGACAGCAATTTTTTTTTGGAACTCCGTGACCGCGGCGAGATTGAAATTCTATAAGCAACCACCCAACAAATCAAATCATATAAATATGAAAAAGCATATATAAAACTATACATTTCTTTCTATATTTGTTGTTCTTAACTCAAATCATAATGAAAAAGAAATTTCAAATATTAATCTTAAGCCTTTTAGCAACTTTTGGAGTTAATAACCTTAAAGCACAATGGGGCGATTTTACCGTATCTCAATGTCAGGATAGTATGGATGTGATAAACTTATTCGACTCGGTATTTTTTAGTAATTTGCCTTCACAAAATTATAAAAATCTTACTTTTCAAGGTGATCCGACTGCCGTAGGGTATTTTGAGAATGGATATTTTTTGGGTATGGAAAATGGTAAGGGAATAGTCCTTACAACTGGTCATGCCAATGATGCTGATAAATCTAATGTTTGTGGAACAGAACAAAATGCCAGTACAAATAACATAGGTGTTGAGAATGATGAGGACCTTGAGTTACTACTTGGAAGTGGTAGTCATGATGCATGTATAATAGAGTTTGACTTTAAGCCAGTTACAAATTATGTAGAATATAATTATGTTTTCGCTTCTGAAGAATACAATGAATATGTAAACTTTGGTTTTAATGATGGATTTGGTTTGTTTATAGGGGGTAATGGAATTAGCGGGCCCTACTCTAACAATTCAAGAAATATTGCTTTACTACCTGATTCTACCACGGTTGTATCCATAAACCACATTAATAAAGGTAAGGCAGGCGAAACATGTACCGGTCCTCCAACATTTTGTACTAATTGCGAGTATTATATAAATAGCAGTGAAACTACTGATCCAGCATTTAGCAGTTTTGCTTATGATGCATATACAACTAAACTAACTGCCTATAGATCAATCACCCATAATGAGTGGTATCATATTAAAATTGCAGTTGGAGATGCAGGAGATTCAGTTTATGATTCTGCAATCTTTCTCGAAAAGAAAAGTTTTAAAAGTGGTTCAATAACTGCCTCTCCATGGCAAAAGAGTATGAGGTAATTTTATTAAGTCCAGAATTTAAAAACAAATAAGTTAAGCATAAATAATACACCTAATAGATATCCCAGGTAAACCTGGAATTGAGAATGGGCTTTTAGTTTTAAACGGGCAAAGGCAGTTATACCACCAATCAATATTATTCCGTAAATGAAAAAGTTTAAATCCTGATTTAGAATATATCCTAAACCCAAAAAGGTTCCCAGCAAGCCTCCGTGAGCTACCATGTGTATGCTTATTTTGGTGACATAGTTTATTATCAGGCTTATAAATACCAGAACTGTTGAGCCCAGTATGAAAAAATTTATTATTGCAATTTGCGGAATGCTTTTTAACAGAAAAAAGGTGCCGAAAAAAAATCCGGCAACTATCAATAAGGGTAATACTCTCTCATTACGGTTTTCCATTTGCAAACTGCTGATCATCTTCGCTTTTAAAAGCAGCAACATCATAATTGCAGGTAGCAGAAAAGTTGTGGTAAAAACAAATCCGAGCAGGAAGTATTTATATTTTACCGGCAGTAATAAAACGAAGTATAAATTGCTGCTGTAAAGCAGAAGTATTGCATAGGTAGGTATTAGCAAGGGGTGAAATAATGCTGAAATAACTTTTGCTATTTTGGTCTCCATTAATCTTAGTTAAGTTCTTTTCTGAGGCGGGCCACAGGAATTCCCAGTTGTTCACGGTATTTTGCAACTGTTCGACGGGCAATATTGTATTCTTTTTCTTTTAGCAATTTGGTGAGATACTCGTCGGTATAAGGTTTACGTTTGTTCTCAGATGAAATAATTTCTTTCAGAATATTTTTTATTTCTCTTGTTGAAACCTCTTCGCCATCTTCTTTTTGCATGCTTTCACTGAAGAAACTTTTTAGTAAAAATGTCCCGAAAGGTGTTTGAACATATTTTGAATTTGCAACCCTGGAAATTGTGGAAATATCAAGATTAACCATTTCGGCTATATCTTTCAAAATCATTGTGCGTAAATCCGAATCGTCGCCGCTTAAGAAATATTTACGTTGGTAATTCATTATGGCCTCCATAGTAGAGTACAAAGTATTTTGCCTTTGTTTTATTGCATCGATGAACCACTTTGCCGAATCAACTTTGTTTTTTATAAAAGTAAAAGCCTCTTTTTGTTTTTTTGTTTTTTTCTGTTTACTCAATTCATCTATCATCCCTGCATATGTTCTGCTGACTCTTAAATCGGGAGTGTTCCAGTTGTTGAGCATTAATTCGAGTTCGCCATTATTACTCGAAATGGTAAAATCAGGGATAATATAATGGTTGGTTTTTACCGATTCACTAAGAGAATTGCCCGGTTTTGGATTTAGCTTCAGAATTTCATCCAGGGCTTGCTTTAACTGATCTTCAGTTATTTCTGCCCTTTTTATTATTTTCTGATAATGCTTTTTTGTGAATTCGTTAAAATATCTTTTTATAATTTTTATGGCAAGTTGCAGACTTTCTCTGGGATTTTCATTCATCTTGCGATTAAGCTGAATTATCAGGCATTCCTGTAAATTCCTTGCACCAACACCTGCCGGATCAAATTCTTGTATTATTTCGAGAACTTTTAAAACAGCATCTTTATCGGTAACAATATTTTGTGTGAAAGCCAAATCATCAACTATCGAATCAACCGATCTTTGAAGGTAACCAGAATCATCAATGTTTCCAACAATATATAATCCAATTTGATAATTTCTGTCATCCATAATATGTAAACCCAGCTGTTCATTTAAAAGTTCATGAAAACTGGTTCCTGAAGAAAAAGGTATATCGGTATGCTTATCGTCGGGACTATAGTTGTTTGCGTTTAATTTGTAATAAGGTGTATCATCATCCTGAAGATAATCATCAAGGTCGAATTCATCTTCATTATTTATTTTCTCATCATCATTATAATCTTCATCATCATAATCCTCATTGTTGTCGCTATCTTTATCATTATCTCCACTATCAACATCAAGAGCCGGATTCTCTTCTATCTCCTGTTTTATTCTTTGCTCAATACCAACTGTAGGAATTTGCAGCAATTTCATTAGCAGAATTTGCTGTGGCGATAACTTTATAGATAATTTTTGTTGTAATCGTTGGTTTAGCATTATGATACTTAATTATAACATTAACAAATGTAATAACATTTTTGATGTTGGCATGATTTTAGTAAATCAAATTTCAGAAAATTAATCAACATAGTAAAATGCGATAATTTTTCGCATAATTAACTTAATTAAACCTTTGTCAATCAAACAATAGGTTCTTTTAAACAAATGAATAATTCAGGTTTTGGTTTAATACATTCAACAAATAATGATTAAATTGTTGAAAAATATTAAAACTCCAGGTTGAGTGGAGTTCTGGGGAATGCAATAACATCTCTTATATTTCCCATTCCTGTAACAAATAGCATAAGGCGCTCAAAACCAAGCCCATAGCCTGCGTGAGGTACGGTTCCAAATTTTCTTGTTTCAAGGAACCACCACATCGACTCTTCGGGAATTTCCATTTCGGCCATTCGTTTGGATAGTTTTTCGTAATTTTCTTCACGCTGCGAACCTCCAATAATTTCGCCTATTTGTGGAAATAAAACATCCATTGCTCTTACCGTTTTTCCATCATCGTTTTGCTTCATATAGAAGGCTTTTATTTCTTTAGGGTAATCGGTAAGAATAACAGGTTTTTTGAAATGTTTTTCCACAAGATATCTTTCGTGCTCCGACTGCAAATCGGCTCCCCAGCCTTCAATAATATAGTCAAATTTTTTCTTTTTGTTTGGCTTAGAATTTCTGAGAATATCAATGGCTTCAGTATAACTAACTCTTTCGAATGGATTTTCTAAAACAAACTTCAATTTTTCGATTAGCTCCATTGAGCGCTCATCGGCTTTTTTATTTTTTTCTTCTTCCTGAAGTCTGTTACTTAAAAATAAAAGGTCATCCATGCAGTTATCGAGAGCATATTGAATAACAAACTTCAACATATCTTCTGCAAGATCCATATTATCATGAATGTCGTTGAAAGCAACTTCGGGTTCAATCATCCAAAATTCTGCCAAATGTCGTGAAGTGTTAGAATTTTCCGCTCTGAAAGTAGGTCCAAAAGTATACACTTTAGAAAGAGCAAGGGCTGCCAGTTCAGCTTCTAACTGACCAGAAACAGTAAGGTTTGCAATTTTGCCAAAGAAATCTTTTTTGTAGTTTATTTCACCTTCTTCTGTTCTGGGAATATTATCTAAATCCAGTGTTGTAACCTGAAACATTTCTCCTGCACCTTCTGCATCAGAACCTGTGATAATTGGAGAATGGATATTATAAAAACCCCTGTCGTTAAAGAACTTATGAATAGCAAAAATCATTGAATGCCTGATGCGTGTAATGGCAGCAAAAGTGTTGGTGCGGAAACGAAGGTGAGCCTTCTCACGAAGGAATTCCAGTGTGTGTTTTTTTGGCTGGATTGGATATTCATCGGGATGTGCCTTTCCTAAAATCTCAATATTTGTTGCATTAACTTCTACTGCCTGACCAGTTCCGGTGGATTCAACCAATATTCCGTCAACTGATAAACTCGCTCCGGTATTTATGTTTTCTAAAAGATCAGCATTGTTATCATTACGATCAACAACTATTTGAATATTGTTAATTGTAGAGCCATCATTTAAGGCAATAAATGCAACATTTTTACTACCTCTTTTTGTTCTAACCCATCCTTTTACATTAATCTGAGCGTTGTAATCACGTCGCTCCAGCAAGTTTTTAATTTCAATTCTTTTCACTTTTTTCTATTTTGAAAATTTATGCAAAAAAACTAAAATTTAATGAATTATCAGCCTAATTTCTTAAACCTTTCCTCTTCTCTTTTTAATAAGGATATAAATTTATGGGGTATATCAATATCGAATTGCATAAACTGCTGTTTATCAGGGTGTAAAAATTTAACTGAACTTGCGCTTAAAAACAAACCTTTTCCTTTTAAAAGGGAAAAATCGCCACAATATTCTTTATCACCAACTATTGGATGGCCAATTGCGGATAGATGAATGCGTAGTTGATGCTTTCTGCCTGTTGAAGGGAAGAGTTTTATCAAACTTATTTTGCCTGCCACAAGCGAATCAATAGTTTTTAGAGTTAGGAAATCTGTATGAGCCTTTTTGTTTTGTATATCTTGGTCGATAATTCCCTGTTTTGGGCTTTGGCCATTTACTATTGCATGATATATTTTCTGAACAGTTTTATTTTCAAACTGCTTACCCAAATTTACTGCTGCCGAGTGGGTTTTAGCACATATCAATAATCCGCTTGTGGAATAATCCAGACGATGAACAGGTACAGGACGTGAAAGTGCATCCTCTTTTGAAGATGGTTTTAAGTTGTGAAGCAAAGCATTTTGTATGGTTTTGAATTTATTACCACTAACTTCTATGCCGGCAGGTTTGTCGATAATGGCAATATAGTTATCTTCAAAAATAATCTTTAAGTCGAGAGGAAATACTTTATGATTTGAAGTTTTTGCTTCAAGAATTTCAATAATATCTCCTTTACTGAGCCATTTACCACCCTCAGAATTATCTCCGTTTAGTTTTATTTGTCCCCTTTTTATGGCTTTCTTTATTCCTGTTCTGGTATTAATAAGTTTTATGTTTTGAATGCAAAAATCCAATAGCCTCGTAGGCATATCTGATGTTGCAACTATATATTTTTCTAAGGAATTCATTTTGTGCAAAAGTAATACAAAAGAAAACCCGGTCGAACATTGCCGACCGGGCTACCAAAAAACAATTCAGGTTCAAATGATAATATTTATTAGAATCCTGAAGTCTTATCGCCAAAATAACGACAAGAGTATGCGGAGTTGAAATTTACTACCTTAAATCGTAGGTAACTTTTAAATTCATCGACTGACCTTTAAAATTTTGCAGGTCTTCCGACTTAATTTTCTCGATATACTTTACTGTGAAATCTTTTACTTTTTCACATGAACAATTTGCACAATTAACTTCCAACATTCCATTTTCGTTTATTAATAAATTTAAATAAACTGAACATTCGATTTTGTTATCTATAGCAAATTGTGGATAAATAAGTTTCTTCTGGATTAAGTTCTTTACCTCTTTTTTTGCCAGACTGTTAGCAGGCATAGGTTCAGAAGCAAATGCGGTGGAGGCAATAAAAATACCTAATAGTAACATAACAGTTGCGATTCTTGTTTTCATGACTTATTGTATTAGTTAAAAATATTAATGGTTGCATTTACATATTTACTAATCCCGTGCCATAAATCGTAAATACCAATAAAACAGGATATTAATAAAGTTTTTGGGGTTTGTAAAAATTTAAGTTTGTTCAGCAGCAAACAGAAATTGTACAGTAACGAACAGTTTTTGGGTCAAAAGATTCTAATCTCGATTGAGTTGGTTTAATTATTCAAATACTATAACAAAAACTTAACCATGCCATTGGAAACATCGTACATGGCTCCCACCAATTTGATTTCGTTATTTTTTTCCATTTCAAAAAGTAGTTTACTCTCATTTCTTATTTTTTCTATTGCATATTTTGCATTCTCTATACTTACTTGATTAATGGAATCATCGGTTATTTTCTTTAGGTTTACTTTGTCGATAGCCGGTTTAATTTTTTCGAGCAAACTTGTAATATTTCCCAGTTTAAAATTATTACATGCCGCAGTAACTGCACCACATTTTGTGTGGGCTAATACAACGATGATTTTTGCTCCGGCCACCTTACATGAATACTCGAGGGAAGCAAGTACATCTTTATTTACAATATTGCCTGCAATTTTTACAGAAAACATATCACCAATTCCAAGGTCAAATATTAAACGCGCACTTACTCTTGAGTCGATACAACTCAAAGTAACAGCAAAGGGTGCCTGAGCATCTTTTGTTATTTCTATTTGCTCGTCAAAATCGCGTACTAAAAAGGTCTTTTCGACAAACCTTTTATTTCCGTTAATAAGCATGTCCATTGCCATTTCAGGAGTAATGTTCTGCTGAACTTCTTTAGTAAGTGTACGGGCTTTTTTCATAAAAAAATAATCATTGAATTGCTAAAAATTAATACAAAAGTATGCTTTTAATGCAAATTATCAATAACAAAAATATTAGAAAATATCAAATTAATTATTTTTGTATTTAATTGATAATTAAAAATATAAGAGTTTATATATGACTGTTTAAACTATTTTTCAAGAAAGTTATAAATAGCCGATTTTTCAATTAATTTTGCCGAAGTCAAATTTATCATACTGAATACTACAAAAAATGGATATTCCTGAAAACGAAAAGCGTTCGCTGAATTTTATAGAAAGCATAATTGAAGAAAATCTTCGTGAGAATAAAAATGAAGGGAGAATTCATCTCAGATTTCCACCCGAACCTAATGGATATTTACATATTGGCCATGCAAAATCAATATGTCTTAATTTTGGATTAGCCGAATCTTATAATGGGCTTTGTAATCTTCGTTTTGATGATACAAATCCTGAGAAAGAAGATGTTGAATATGTTGATTCGATAATGGAAGATATTAAATGGTTAGGTTTTGAATGGAACGACAAACCATATTATGCTTCTGATTATTTTGAGCAACTTTATGAATGGGCAGTTGAATTTATAAAACAAGGCAAAGCCTATGTTGATGATCAGCCACAGGAATTGATTCGTGAACAAAGGGGAGTGCCCACTTCTCCGGGAGTAGAAAGTCCCGGTAGAAAGAGGAGTGTGGAAGAGAACCTGAAACTGTTTGCTGCTATGAAGAATGGTGAATACCCTGATGGTTCGATGGTATTGAGAGCAAAAGTGGATATGGCTTCTCCCAATATGCATATGCGCGACCCAATTATGTACAGAATATTACATCAGAAGCATCACCGTACAGGTGATAAGTGGAATATCTATCCAATGTATGATTGGGCACACGGTCAATCAGACTTCATTGAAGGAATAACACATTCTGTGTGCACTCTTGAGTTTGAAGTCCACCGGCCATTGTATAATTGGTTTTTGGATCAGATAGCAACTACATCCTACAGGCCACGACAGATTGAGTTTGCCCGTTTGAATTTATCGTATACAGTGATGAGCAAGCGTAAGCTCCTGGAACTAGTTAAGGATAAGCATGTTAAAGGCTGGGACGATCCTCGTATGCCAACCATTTCAGGTTTAAGACGCAGGGGATATACTCCAGAGTCGTTAAGGTCATTTGCCGATAGAATTGGTGTGGCAAAACGTGATAATGTTATAGATGTTGGCTTACTGGAATTTAGTGTTCGTGAGCATTTAAATAAAATTGCACCCAGAGTTTTTGGAGTTTTAAATCCTGTAAAAGTTGTAATTACCAATTATCCTGAAGACAAAGTAGAAGTAATGGATTTGATAAATAATCCTGAGGATGAGGCAGCTGGAAGCAGAAGTGTTCCGTTTACCAGAGAAATATACATCGAAAGGGAAGATTTTATGGAGGATGCTCCAAAGAAATTTTTCAGAATGGGACCTGGTCGTGAGGTAAGACTTAAAGGTGCCTATATTGTTAAATGTGAAGATTTTAAAAAGGATGCCGATGGAAATATAAGTGAAATTTATTGTACTTATGATCCTGAAACTAAATCGGGAAGTGATACCAGTGGCAAAAAAGTAAAGGGAACTTTGCATTGGGTTTCGGCCACCAACAGTTTTGATGCTGAAATAAGACTTTACGACAGGCTCTTCAGCGATGAAGACCCGGCAGGTCATAAGGAAGTCGATTTTAAGGAATTCCTAAATCCTGAATCATTAAAAGTTCTGTCAAATTGTAAACTTGAACCTTCTTTGAAAGAAGCAAAAGTGGGAGATAAATTTCAATTCCAGCGTCTTGGATATTTCTGTGTAGATAAAGATAGTACTGAATAAAAGATGGTTTTTAACAGAACAGTACCTCTTAGAGATAGTTGGGGTAAAAAGAAATAACCAGAGTTTATCGATGTTCTAAGGACTATTTTACGGATTTACCATTTCAGATATTCATCATAAAAAAACTCCCTCTGATATTCCAGGAAGTAAAGATATGGCTTGTGTTGGTAAAGCACTTTTGAAGAGTCCATATCAAATTCTCTGTAATATTTTTTATTATTGAAATTGAAATACATAAAAGGCTCAATATAAATTGGATTTACCGGGTATGTATAATCCATATCCGGAACATAGGCCGGCATTTGAATTGGTCCCATATATTTATTAAGTTGTTTTTGAATATTAACTCCTGATTTTCTTATATATAGCGAATCTTTATTACCTGTAAGAATTCGCCCGACAGCCTTTATGGCAAGTGTTTTAAAATAATTTCTATTAGTGTCTGAAATTTGTTCATGGGCTTCTTCTAAATCGAAAAACGAATCATCATCCTTACTTAAGGGCAAATTAATAACGGGATCTTTTGGGTTATTAATAATAAAACTTGAGTTTTTATAGTAATTAGAATAATTACGTGCAAAATAAGTGTTTGCAGGTTTTGGTGATGCAAAAACGTAAGTTTTAAATTCATTTTTTTTATCTAAAACCTCGGGAGATACATTTTCTACATAAGACCTCATAAGTTGCGCTATTGCTGCTCCCTGGCTATGGCCAGTAATAATAAAATAATATATACCCTTCTCATTTAGTTCTTTTATTTTTGAAACAATGTCTCCCGACAAAAATACCATGGCGAGTGTCCATCCGGAATGAACGTTGGCTAAAGGATTATCAGAAAGGCAATAGTTAACAACCGTTCCATCGGGAAGAGATATACTTCCATTTGCCGGTATCATTGCTGAATACAGATTAGTTATCCAATTTAAAGGATCAGTTGTAGAGCCACGAATATTTATTACAGCATAGCCAGGGCCCTCCAGCAACTGCCATTTATTATCCATACCCATGGATTCCGATTGATAAATCTTTTTGTAATTTTTTGGGAGTATCTCTTTGTCAGTGCCCATAACATCCTGAAATGTAAAACTATTGCATATAGCAATCATTTCAAGTGCTTCACGTTGGTTGTAACCCTCTGTAAATTGTGAAAACAAAGGCAATCCATTTAAAAATATAAGAGATAATATGAGTGTTAATTTGCGCATCAAATATTGTCAATATTTTTTATGAAAACGAATTGTAAATTTAAGACAATATTTTTTTAAAAAAAAAGTAATAAAAAAAAGCCCTCTGGCCTATGGCGAGAGGGCTTTTCCTGTATTGAAAACAAATAATTTACTTTGTTGTTTCCTTAACTCTTATGTCTCCTAATAAAACATCCCAGAAACCTATCAGCCTTCCACCAATTTGAGTTTCTTTACGTTTTACATAAACTGTAATGTCTTTTTTAGTAGTATCCTGATATACAAGTCTTCCTTCCGCATCATAACCTTTAAATTTTTGGAAAATGGTAATTACACCAACATAGGTTCCATCGGGCTGACGTTGAAGGTCGCTCACATACTCAATATTATACCATGATATTTCAACTTTGTTGTAATTAAGGCGCATCAAACGCTCAAAATATTTACGTACAGTATAATAACTAATTTCGGGGCGAGCCAATGAAGAAACGCCAATTTCGCTACCCTGCATAAACAGTTCTTCTGCTCTGTCGATTACACGGTTTGCTTCACTCCATGGAGTTTCTTTGCTTCCTATAATACTGATATATTTACTTAAATCTCTAACTTTTTCCAGAGCGAGGCTATCGATGGCCTGTTTTCGTTCCGGACTTAATTCCTGGGCAACAGCACCAGAAACTCCAAATGCTGCTAATATTACTAATACTAATGCTATTCGTTTCATGGCTGTTATTTTATTTGGTAATTAATTCTAATTCTGTAATTTTTCCCATGCCGTTCTTTTTCGCAGATTCAACACGGTATTTATAAACTTTTTTGTCCTTTAAATAATTCAGGAATTTTGTAATTGTTGTAGGACGGTCGTAATCATTAAATCCTCCATTCTGACTAATAATTATTAATACAGGGATGTCGGGAGTTTCAAAATATTGAAGCGCCATTTGAATTTGATTATTTGCATTGTCAACGCCATTGGCATTGGCAACTGCTTCAAATTGATTATCAATAACAGCAAACTCTGATTGCTTTGCCCTTATTCTTGCTTCTTCTTCACGCCTTAACCTTTCTTCTTCGGCTTTACGCATTTCTGCTGCTCGCACATCTTCAACTTTGGCTTCGGCCTGCTTGATAAGGCCCTTAACTTCTTCATCCTGAATATTATAATCTTTTATTTTTGCAATTCTATCGGCCATTTGATCACTGGTCCAATCTGTACTTCCGTTAATAATTGCTGTAAGATCTTTCTTTGCATTATCAACTTTCATAGCGTACTCAGCAGCAGCTTTTTCTTTGGCTAATTTTTTCTTGCTCTTGCAACTTGTTGCACCTCCAACAAGGAGGGAAGCAACTAACAGAACCATAATGGTCTTCGGTATTAATTTGATAAATTTGGTCATTTGTTAAATATTAAATTTATTCGTTTAAAATAAAATGCAAACCTACTGAAAATATTGTTTTTATGATGTAAAAAAATGTTAAGTGGCTTAATATAAGTTATCAAACCACTTAACATTAACTTATTTAAAGATAATTTATTTTAATTATTTAATTTAAAGTTCTGGAATTTAATTTTAGCCATGTATAATGCATGATACATTGCAGGAACAATCACTAAAGTTAAAAATGTTGCAAAACTCAAACCAAATATTACAGTCCAGGACATAGGTCCCCAGAATATGGCATTATCACCACCAAAAAAGATATGAGGATTAAATGTATTAAGGAAACTTACAATATCAATGTTTAATCCTACTGCCAATGGCATTAGTCCTAATATGGTTGTTATTGCAGTTAATAACACAGGACGCAGGCGAGTTCTACCTGCTTCAACTATACAGTCTTTTGCAACATCTATAGGCAGGTCGTCATCTTCTTTTAATCCGAGTTCTTTTTTCTTACGTAATTTAACAAGTCCTATATAGTCAATTAAAACTATTCCATTATTAACCACAACACCAGCCAGGGAAACGATTCCAATACCTGTCATAATTACTATAAAATCCATTTTAAATGTTGCCAATCCGCCAAATACTCCTATGGTACTCAGCAATACCGTAAACATTATCATTGCTGGTTTTACAAATGAGTTGAATTGTGAAACCAATATTATAGTAATAAGTGAAACGGCTATTAACATTGCTGTAGCAAGAAATGCCATGGATTCTGCCTGCTCTTCCTGTTCTCCGGTAAAAGCATAATCATATCCTGCAGGCATTTCATATCTCGACATTATTGCTTTAAGTTCTTCATTAATTTCATTTGCATTATAACCCTGTAATACATTTGAATAGATGGTTACTACCCGTTTTTTATCAATACGTGTAATTGAACCATATGTTGAACTGTATTCAAAATCTGCTACTGCTGAAATAGGAACCTGTACAATTTTACCTGATGAAGCACTCCTGAATGTAATCCGTTGATTTATTAAATCAGTGATGTTATTTCGGTACCTATCTTCAAGTTTCATAACAATTTTATACTCATCTTCACCATCTTTATAATCAGAAATTTCTTTCCCGAAAAGGGCAGTTCTGATGGCGCCTGCTATTTGTCCTGTTGAAAGACCGTAACGTCTTGCTTTTTCCCTATTTATATTAACAAGAAGTTCTGGCTTTTCCTTGTCAAGGTCAATCTGCAATTCTTCAATTCCGGGAATATTTTCACTATTTATAGTAGCAATTATGTCACTAGTTAAATCCAAAAGCTTATTAAAATCTTTACCATTAACTTCTAAGTTGATAGGTTTTCCTGTGGGAGGTCCCTCTTTTTGTCTTTCAACAGTTAGAGTTATTCCAGGGTATTTTCCAACCAATGAATCGGCAATTTCTTCCATAATATCATTGGTGTTAATACCATCTCTGTCTTCAAAATCAACAAAATTAATAGTTATCAACCCTCTATTAGGAGAGCCTCCTCTTCCTGAAAACCCTTCATCCTGTCCTACTGCACCTTTTCCTGTTAAAGCGAGTACTGACTCAACAACTTTCATTTTTGGCTCGAGTAATTCAAATACTCTGGTTTCCAACTCTCTTACCACCGAATCAGTAACTTCAATATCTGTACTAATTGGTAAATCAGCAATTACATTTATTAATTTAGGATCTGCAGATGGGAAGAATTCAACTTTAGGATTACTCCCAAAATAGAATGTCATTGTTACTATCATAAGAGCAACAGTACCTATAATCAAATAAATCGGAGTTGATTTTCTTAAGGCAAACGCTATAAATTTTGTATAGGTATTTTCCAGCCATACTAAACCAACATTTTGAAACCAAAGGGCAAGTCGTGATAAGAATGCCAGGTTTAGCAAACCTATGATTGCGAAAATAATAAGAATTGTTCCAAGCCAATTGATCTTTAATGCATATGAAATGGCAGCTACTATAAGTAAAATAGCAGCAATAAATAAACTCCTTTTCGTTTTTGGCATAGTAATATTCGAGCCTTTTTTATAAAACTGCATAAATATTACAGGTATTAAAACAAGGGCTACAAGTAGTGATGATGTTAGCACAATGATTAGAGTTTCAGGCAGATAAGACATGAATTCACCCATAATACTTTTCCAAAATAAAAGAGGAAAAAACGCTGCTAAAGTTGTTGCAGTTGATGAAATAATAGGCATCGCTACTTCTCCTGTTGCTTGTCGAGCAGCCTCAAAAACCGTATATCCTTTGCTCAAATACCTATATATATTTTCCGTTACAACGATGGCATTATCCACCAGCATTCCCAAAGCTAAGATGAGTGAGAACAACACAATCATGTTTATTTTAGTTCCCATCATGCCCATTACGAGAAATGAAATCAGCATTGACATAGGAATGGCTACTCCAACAAATAATGAGTTTCTGGTACCCAGGAATAGAAACAAAACAAATACAACAAAAATAATACCCATAATGATGCTGTTCTCAAGATTGCTTAATTGCATCTTCACCATATCACTCTGGTCGTTGGTAATTGTAACAACAAGATTGTCAGGTATCATTTTTGTCTCATGAGCCTCGTCAAGTATATCGAAAACCTGTTCAATTGTAGATAGTAGGTTTTCTCCACTTTTCTTAACAACTTGAAGAGAAACAACATTTTTATGATTTAAACGGGCGTAACTGTCACGTTCCTGAAAACCATATTCTACAGAGCCAATATCTCTTAGGTAAACTATATTTCCCTTTTCAGATTTTACAATTATGCTTTCAATTTCATTGGGGTTTTTAAACTCACCTATCATCCTGATGGAACGTCTTATATCTCCAATTTCAAGATCACCACCCGACATAGAAATATTTTCTGAAGCAATTGCATTTTCAACATCAGTAAAACTAACCTCAAGAGAACTCATTTTATAAGGATCGAGTTTGATTTTAACTTCCCTTTCAGTAATACCAGTAATATTAACTGAGGATACTTCCTGAATAGTTTCAAATTCGTCACTTAGGTCTTCAGCATAATCTTTAAGTTCGTTTATCCCGAAGTCTCCTGATAGGTTAACATTAATAACAGGAAATTCCGACAAGTCAATGTCGGTAACCATAGGGTCGTCAAGCAGGTCGTCAGGCAAATCGCTCTTTCCCTTGTCAACAGCATCTTTAACATCCTGTAAGGCTGTTTTTAATTCTACATCAGTGTTAAACTCAACAAAAATGTTTGAAACATCCTGTGCAGATTTGGAGGTCAGTTTTTTAATTCCTTTTACCGATTCAATTTCTTTTTCCAAAGGTCGGCTTATAAGATTTTCAATATCTACCGGTGGATTTCCGGGATATATTGTTTGAACCATTATTGTTGGAATTTTTATTTCAGGAAATAATTCCTTGGGCAGTGAAATGTAAGAATACATTCCGAAAAATACACTTACCAACATTATAAGGTAAACGGTGTTTTTATTCTTTAGAGCCCACGTTGAGAGCCAAAAATCCCGTATGGTTTTATTATTATCTTTATTATTGTCCATGTTAATCAATTATTTAATAATGTTTACAACACTACCATCAGAAACATTGTTATAGCCATCGGTAATTACAATTTCACCTGCTTCAAGGCCTGATAATATTTCAGTCATGCTTTTATAGGATTTGCCTGGTGTAATATACTTTTTCGTGGCAATCATATTGTTGCCTTTTTTCTTTAAAGAAAAAAGATATTTTCCACTCAAATCGTGTTTTATAAGTACTGAAGGAACTACAATACTATTCTCTGCATTGTAATCATTTATGGTAATATTTGCTAACATGTTTGGCTTTAGTCTATTGTCTGAATTATTTAGTTCAACCTCTACCATAAAAGTTCTGTTCGACTTATCAATAACATTACCTACTCTGCTTACAATAGCATTAATTTCTAAATTTGAATAAGAAGGAAAACTTACAACTACTTTATCGCCTTCCTTAATAGAAGATATGTATGATTCAGAAAGTTTTGCTTTAACTACAAGTTTGTCCAGAGCTACTAATTGCATAAGTCTGACACCCGGGCCGGCCAACTCACCTTTTTTCAAAATAATATCTTCAACTTCTCCAGCGAATGGCGCAGTTATTACCGACATATTGTACTGGCTTCTAAGCGTTTTAAGTTTGTTTTCCAGACTTTCGTAATTATTCTTCGCTTCCAGATATTGGCGTTCTGACCCTATATTCTTATCCCATAATTCACTTTGCTTATCAAACATAGTTTTTGCGAAAGACAATTGAGTTTTAATTTCTTCAATATTTTTCTCTATTAAACTTGTGTTTAGTTTTGCCAGAAGTTGACCCTTTTTAACTTTGTCACCTTCCTGAACGGCTATTTTCTCTATCTGGCCGCTAACTTCCGGGCTAATATATGCTTCGTTAACACTTTCAAGTTCTCCAGCCGCTTCAAAAAAGTGGTCAAAATCCTGTGTTTGTAGTTTCAGTGTTCTAACTGGAATTTTTTTTCCTGTATAAACACTGTCGGGTTTCAATTCACTAAGTTCCTGTTCTAGTTTGGAAATTTCAGAATTTAATGTTTCAATAGAGTTTTCTTTGGATTGAATTTCCTTAGTGATGGTTTCTGCAGTTCTCTCACTATTACATGCCATCACAGAAATTACTACTGTTAATATTAAGATTATTTTTTTCATTTTTATATTATTATCAAGCGTTTTCAATTAACTTATCTATATTTTTATCTATTATTTGTCTTCCTTTATTACTTGCAATGGCATAAACATGATATTTAAAAGCTTCTGCAAAAAATATTGGACTTAAAAGTTCTTCATTACTGAAAAGTTCTGAAGTTCTCAATGACTCAATGCGTGCAATGTGTAATCGTGTAATAATGTCTTCGTTAAGGTCTTTCCTGTAGAGTCCTTCGTCTTTACCTCTTTTTAAGTTATCCTTAACCATGTTGAACATAAGTTCCTTTTTGTAAATATTAAATTTCTCAAAAAGTGAAGGATAATATTTTTTTAAATCGTAAATAAAATTAAGTTTTTGGGAACTAAGCATTCTAATTTGAAGTTTATAATATTCAAATAATTCTTCCAATGCATTGGGCTTATTCGACATCGACTCTTTAATGGAGCATGATTTTTCTTCAAACTCAAGTTTTAATACCTGTTCAACCAAATCCGACTTATCCTTAAAGAAAGCATAAAGTGTTTTTTTTGATATTCCCAACTCCCTGGAAACATCGTCCATGGTAACACTCTTAATACCATATTTTTTAAATAAAGTATTAACTCTTACTATATAATCCTTAGCTGTTTCTTCCATATTAGTATGATTTAGCTAGTACTTTTTTGAGTTCTTCACCTGCTTGTAAAAACGACTGTGATGCAGTAATGTAATCGCTTTCAGCATTTAAAAACTGATTATGAGTATTTAAAATATCTAAACTGCTTGCCAGACCTAATGTAAACTTCTCCAGAGTTTTTTTGTAAATTTTTTCAGCAACTCTTCTGTTCTTATTTTTATTGGTATATAATTTATAGGAGTTCAGATAGTTGTTTCTAGCATTTCTGTACTGTAAATTCAATTGATTCTTCAATTCATCTTCTTGTACATTAATCTGCTCAAAAGCAATTTTTGCCTGTTTTAATTTTGAGGCTCTGGTACCACTTGAAAATATCGGGATATTCATGGTTATTCCAAGTGTGGAACTTGGATACCATTTACCGGAATTAAAAAAATTCCATGTGTCTCTTTGAGCCTGAGTTTGATAGTTTAGCCGAGCATTGATACTTGGCAAATATGTTGCTTTCTCTAGGTCAACCTGTAAACTTGTAAGTTCTTTCTGCTTTAGCAAATAATTAAAATCGGGATTGTTGTTAATCACAAAATCGTCAAGTAAAATAGATGAGGATTCCAGTTTGTTTATTAGCGACCCCATATTGTCGGTAAGTACTAAACTGTCTTGTTCATCTATACCTAAATAAAATTTCAAATATGAATAAGCTAATTCCCTTTGATTTTCAAAGTTTAATTTTGAGGCCTCTAAGTCCGATACTAATAATTCTAACTGGTCCACATCTATGTCCTCATTAAAGCCTACTTCATAAATTTGTTTTGTTTCTTCTGCTATGTTTTTTGTAATTTTTAATGTTGTATCGATAATGAATAGAGCATTTTCAACTGTTAACACATTATAATATGAGTTAGCAACTTGTTGTTTTACAGCCACTTTGTTTCTGAAAAAATCAGCATTAGTACTTTCAAGGTACTTTTTTGCAGCCTTTAAACCTACAATATACTCGCCACTAAATATCAGTTGTGTAGCACTAGCTGAAAGAGTAGCATCGTATTTAGTGCCAAACTGAACTTCTCTTTGTGTAGGGTCAGGCGAAAATTCCGGTGGAAGTATCATGGTCATCCTGGCAAAATTATCGTTATAGCCTACAGAGGCATTTACCTGTGGCAAACCAATAGATGTAGATTCCTTTATTCTTTGTTTTGCGGCCTCAATGTCCATTTCCGACCTTATTAGGCTGTAGTTGTTATCCATCGCATAATCCAGGGCTTCCTGCAATGATAACGTCTTAACATTTTGGGCATCAGCATTGCTGAGCACAAAAGCAAACAAAAATGTTATTATTATTAAATTTATTTTTCGCATACAAATAGTGTTATCAATTATTTTGAAGCAAAAATAAAAACTATTTACACTCCGGAAACTATTTGTGCATTAAAAGTTTATTAAGTTTTGTTAAATTTATCTGGGTTTATAACAGTTTCTACGAAAAATCTGATCCCACAATGAGCGCTTTCTTACTATATTGTTATTTCTCTGCTGCTTTTTCATTCTTTTCATTAACTGTTTGGCATAATCGCTTTGCTTTTTACGATGTTCCTTAACGGCTAGTTCATATTCCTTTTGAGCTTCCTTATCCTGGGTTTCTTGTATTTTTTCCGCTTCTTTAACTTCTTTGCTTACCTTTTCAGTGGATTTGCACGACGGATTCGTTGCCAATAGGGTGGCAAAAATTATTATAGCGATTATATTTTTTGACTTTGGTATCAGTTTCATCACTGCATGCAAAACTAATTAATTATAAGAATATTCGATACTATTTGCTTCAAGAAAATATTATTTATTTTATATCGTTAGATTAGGGTAAATTTGTCGCTGGAAATTAATTTTTAAGTGATAAAATTTCTTAAAAAATTGGTAATATTATTATGAAATATAGGCTTTTAACAAGTAGCTTGATGATTTTTGGGTTTATGATATTTTCTTTATCATGTAATAAAGGAAGTATAAATCCCAACATTCCTAATGTTTCCATAAACATTAGTATAAATCCCAACACTACTATTTTTCAGGAACTTAATACGGTAGGAGGTTGGGTTTATCTGGATGAGAAGCCTGGGGTTTATATCCCCTTTGGAAGCCGTGGAATTATAGTTTATCGTGTTGATATTGATCAGTTTGTGGCTTATGAGCGTCAGCCACCCAACGATCCTGATAAATGTTGTGATGATAATGGTTGTACAAAACTATTGGTGGGTAATTATTTTCCTATGGTAAGAGATACCTGTACCGAAACATCTTATTTTATTTACGATGGATCAATCATTGAAGGGGAGGGCAGGTATTCTTTGATTCAATATGCGGCCGTTTACGATGGCAATCTTCTGCATATCTACAATTAAAAAGATAAAAAAAAGGCCTCTTTTCGGGAGGCCTTTAATATTTTTATATAATCTTAATACCTATAATGATCAGGTTTATAAGGACCGTTTTGATCTATACCTAAATAATCAGCCTGATTTTTGGTAAGTTTTGTAAGTTTTACACCAATTTGCTCAAGATGTAATCTTGCAACTTCCTCATCAAGATGTTTTGGTAAACGATAAACGTCTATTTCATAATCTTCACGATGTTTCCAAAGTTCAATTTGAGCCAAAGTTTGGTTTGTAAATGAATTACTCATTACAAATGATGGGTGACCTGTTGCACATCCAAGATTTACTAATCTGCCTTCGGCAAGAAGATAAATTGAATGGCCGTCTTCGAAAGAATATTTATCAACCTGAGGTTTGATATTGGTTTTTACAATACCAGGATATTTTTCAAGTTGAGAAACCTGAATCTCATTATCAAAGTGACCGATATTACAAACTATGGCTTCATCTTTCATATTTGCCATATGCTCAGCAGTGATAATATCTTTGTTTCCTGTGGTAGTTACAAAAATATTACCTTCTTTTAAAGCCTCTTCCATAGTAGTTACTTCATAACCTTCCATCGCTGCCTGTAAAGCACAAATAGGATCTATTTCTGTAACAATTACACGGGCGCCATAAGTCTTCATCGAATGTGCAGAACCCTTACCTACATCACCATAACCGGCAACAACAACAACTTTTCCTGCCAACATAACATCAGTTGCACGTTTAATACCATCGGCAAGCGATTCGCGGCAACCATAAAGGTTATCGAATTTCGATTTTGTTACAGAATCGTTAACGTTTATACAAGGAATTAAAAGTTTTCCGGCTTCTTTCATTTGGTATAAACGGTGAACACCTGTTGTGGTTTCTTCAGAAACGCCTTTCCATTCTGCTGCTGTGCGATGCCATCTTTGTGGATCTTCTGCTAAAACAGATTTTAAAAGTTTTAATATTTCTTCTTCTTCTTCACTGCCTGCTTCCACGTCAAGTGTAGATGCGTCATTTTCAGCATCAACACCTTTATGAATTAAAAGCGTTGCATCGCCACCATCGTCAACGATAAGTTGCGGACCTTTTCCACCGGGGAAAGATAGTGCCTGATTAGTACACCACCAATACTCTTCAAGAGTTTCACCTTTCCATGCAAATACAGGAATACCTGTTGCTGCTATGGCTGCTGCTGCATGATCCTGAGTTGAGAAAATATTACAACTTGCCCAACGTACGTCAGCACCTAACTCCACAAGAGTTTCTATTAGTACCGCTGTTTGAACAGTCATATGTAATGAACCCATTATTCTTACATCCTTCAAAGGTTTCTCTGCAGAAAATTTATTTCTTACAGATAATAAACCCGGCATTTCTTTCTCGGCAATTTCAATTTCTTTACGACCCCAATCTGCGAGGGTGATGTCGGCTACTTTATAATCAAGTTTTTCAACTAGAGTTGTACTCATAAGTTTAATATTTAGATATTTCTAATTTTTAATTTCGGGCTGCAAAGATAATTCTTATTTTAAATTAGAATTAAAACCCTTTATTAATAAAATCTTAAGAATTCAAAAGTTTATAAATAAGTAGAATTATTTTAATCGAAAAGTTTTTTAAATAAAATGTGACCCTTTAATATTTATTCTGTCATTGATAGAAATAAATGCATTTTGTTATGACAGAATTAAAATGGCTAAAATTATCAGGACTTATGCACAGGTGTGTTTATAACCGAGAAAATCCTGCATGTCCTTTTGGAGAATTCAGAAAGCAAGACAGTTACCAGCAATTACAATCACTAAATAAAATAGGCGATTCTTTAGGTGATCAACTCCTGGCAGCATGTAATTCATGCAGATTTAAATGTAAGCCTGTTAAAAATACTGATTTGGTAATCAATAACTCAAAGCATTTTAGAATTGTAGAATCAACAGCAAGTTAAATTCTGCATTTATTTTTGCATGAAGAGTTTTTACTTTTTTGAATAGATTATTTTTTATCTATTTTACTACTACTGTATTCTTGATAACCCATATATAAATTGTTATTTTTTTATTAAAATACTCATTTCTTGATGTATTAGAGGCATTATTGCCATCTGATTTCAAAATAATCATATATTTGCATCATAATTCAAATGCCCGTTTCAGGGAATTTTGATTTATAAAGAAGGGTGAAGAGATTAGGCTCAGTGAAACCCTGGCAACCTTTCGTAAATACGAAAAAGGTGCCAATACCTAGCCCACCGAAATATTTTGGTGGGAGTTATAAATTAAGTAAAAATGCAAAAATTATATTTTTTTAGGTCAAAATAGATTGACAGGTGAAATCCTGATAATCGTTTTAGAATTGTTTTATACACTAAAAATACTTCGCTATTATGAGGGTATTTTACTAAGTATTAATATTATAGAATATGAAAACTAACATAAGAGACATACTGAATAACAGAGTTCTGGTTCTTGACGGAGCCATGGGAACCATGATTCAACAATATAAATTAAAGGAGGAAGATTATCGTGGAGATAAATTCTCTTCTGTTGAAATTCCACAAAAAGGTAATAACGACCTTTTGTGTTTAACACAACCTGAAATTATTGAGGAGATACATAAAAAATATCTTGAAGCCGGGGCTGATATAATTGAAACTAATACTTTCAACTCCACCCAAATATCCATGTCGGATTATGGAATGCAGGAATTTGTTAGGGCTATAAACTTAAATGCTGCAAAACTAGCCAAAAGAGCCGCGGATTATTATTCAAAAAAAACTCCAAACAAGCCAAGGTTTGTTGCAGGTGCGATTGGTCCCACAAATAAAACAGCATCAATGTCGCCATTGGTAGATAAACCAGGTTTTAGAAATATCAGTTTTGATGAGTTACGTGAAAATTATTATCAGCAAGCGGAGGCACTTATTGATGGTGGAGTAGATTTACTTCTGGTAGAAACAATTTTCGATACTTTAAACGCCAAGGCTGCCTTAATTGCCATTGATGATTTATGTAAAAAAAGAAATATAAAAATCCCTGTTATGGTTTCGGGAACTATTTCCGATGCCAGTGGTAGAACTTTATCAGGTCAAACCTTAGAAGCCTTTCTCACTTCGGTTTCCCATATTGACCTTTTGAGTGTTGGATTAAACTGCTCTTTGGGAGCAGAGCAAATGCGTCCTCATCTGGAGGAACTTTCAAAAAAATCTAATTTTTATGTGAGCGTTTATCCCAATGCCGGATTGCCCAACCAGTTTGGTGAATATGATGAGAGTCCGCATAAAATGGCTGGACATATTCATGATTTCCTCGACAATAAATTTGCAAATATTGTTGGTGGTTGTTGTGGTACAACACCTGATCATATCCATGAACTGGTTAAACTTGCAGAGACTGCTGAGGTAAGGAAACCTGCAGATAATAAGCATGTTACGGGCATAAGCGGATTGGAACCTCTTAATATTTCCAGAGAACTTAACTTTGTAAATATAGGTGAGAGAACCAATGTAAGCGGTTCAAGGAAATTTGCACGCCTTATTCGTGAGAAAAGATATGAAGAAGCTCTTTCTGTTGCACGGCATCAGGTGGAAGGCGGAGCACAGATTCTGGATGTAAATCTGGATGATGGTTTGCTGGATGCGGAAAAGGAAATGCAACATTTTCTCAATATGCTTGCTTCAGAGCCGGATATTGCAAAATTGCCAATAATGATAGACTCCTCAAAATGGGAAGTAATTGAGGCAGGATTGAAATGTACACAGGGAAAATCGATTGTAAATTCCATCAGCCTTAAAAACGGAGATGAGGAATTTATAGAACTTGCCCAAAAAGTAAGGTCGTACGGGGCTGCAGTTGTTGTTATGGCTTTCGACCAAAAAGGTCAGGCAGATACTTTTGAAAGAAAAATAGAAATTTGTGAAAGAGCCTATAACTTACTTACGAAGGAAGTTGGTTTTCACCCAGAAGATATAATTTTCGATCCAAACATACTTGCAATTGGTACCGGTATCGATGAACATAATAATTATGCTGTTAACTTTATAAATGCCACTAAATGGATAAAAGAAAATCTTCCGTATTGCAAGGTGAGCGGAGGGGTTAGTAATTTGTCATTTTCATTTAGAGGCAATAATACCGTTAGAGAAGCCATAAATTCAGTATTCCTTTTTCATGCCATTAAAGCAGGAATGGATATGGGAATTGTAAATCCCGGTATGCTTCAGATTTATGATGAAATAGATCCTGATTTAAGAAAATATGCCGAGGATTTGGTGCTTAACCGTCGTAAGGATGCAACGGCGCGTTTACTGGCTTATGCCGAAAAAATTGAAGATACTCAAAAAGAAAGATCGGAGGATAAATTGGAATGGCGCAGCCAGACTGTGGATTCCCGCTTGGAATATGCATTAATAAAAGGTATTACCGATTTTCTTCCGGAAGATGTTGAAGAAGCACGCCAGAATTATAAGCGAGCCATAGAAGTGATAGAAATTCCTCTTATGAAAGGGATGAATGTGGTTGGTGACTTATTTGGTTCGGGAAGAATGTTTCTGCCTCAGGTTGTAAAGAGTGCAAGGGTAATGAAAAAAGCCGTCGCCATTTTACTTCCTTATATTGAAAGTGAAAAAATTGAAGGAGCCAAAGGAAACGGAAAAATTGTACTTGCAACAGTTAAAGGCGACGTTCATGATATTGGTAAAAATATTGTTGGGGTTGTATTACAATGTAATAACTATGAAGTAATAGACTTGGGAGTGATGGTTCCTGCCGAGAAGATACTCGAAGTTGTCAAAAATGAAAATGCTGATATTCTGGGGCTTAGCGGCTTAATAACTCCTTCTTTAGAGGAGATGGTCCATGTTGCCAGCGAAATGAAACGCCTCGATTTTGATATACCACTTTTAATAGGAGGTGCAACAACTTCGCCTGTTCATACTGCTGTGAAAATATCACCTCATTATGATAATCCAATTATTCATGTAAGGGATGCTTCCAAGGTAATAAATGTAGTTGGGAAATTGCTCTCCGATGCAGACAAGGAATCTTATGTAAACGGAATCGAAGAAAAATATTCTGAACTCAGAGCTAAGCATGAAGCCTCCAGCCAACCTTCGCATTACATTAGTTTTGCCGAGGCTAGAGAAAATAAATTCTCAGCCAACTGGAATGAATTTGAAGCATCGAAACCATACTTCACCGGAGTAAAATATTTCGAAAATTATTCCATCGCAGAAATACGAGAGTATATCGACTGGACATTCTTTTTCCATGCCTGGAAAATAGCAGGAAAATACCCGGCAATATTCGATGATATATTAAAAGGTGAAGAAGCAAGAAAACTTTATGATGATGCTCAGAGAATGCTGGATATTATTATTGAGGAGAAATGGCTTCAGGCTAAAGCCGGAATTGGAATTTTTAAGGCACATTCGATGGGAGAAACTGTAAAACTGATGGATGATAATTCAAATCATTTTGAAAGTTTAGAGTTTATTAGGAATCAGGAATTGAAAGACGGAACACCCAACTACTGTTTGTCGGATTTCATCTGCCCTGAAGGCAAAGGAAAAGACGACTTTATAGGAATGTTTGCTGTTACCGCAGGCATTGGAATTGAAGAACACTTGAAGCGTTTCGAAAAAGAAAACGACGATTATAATGCCATACTTTTAAAAACTCTTGCCGACAGGCTTGCTGAGGCTTTTGCCGAACTTATGCATGAAAAGGTTAGGAAAGAAATATGGGCTTATGCAAGTGAAGAAAGTATTTCAAAGGAGGATATTTTGAAAGAAAATTATAAAGGTATCAGGCCGGCTCCCGGATATCCGGCATGTCCTGAACATTCCGAAAAAAGAAAAATCTTTAACATTTTAAATGCAGAAGAGAAATTAAATATAAATCTAACAGAAAACTACGCAATGTATCCCGCAGCCTCTGTAAGCGGTTACTATTTTGCAAATCCTGACGCAAGATATTTCGCAGTTGGTAAAATTGCCGACGATCAAATTGAGGATTATGCTAAACGTAAAGGCTTGAGATATGATCAGGTAAAAAGCCTATTGGTAGTCAATACATTATAAAAATTATTATTATGGAAAGAACAGTTATACAACATATAAATGACGCTAAAGAAACTTTGTTTTCGTTTGAGTTATTACCACCACTGAAAGGTCAGGATTTTGGCTCCATACAAAAATCCATCGATCCGCTAATGGATTTTAATCCATCGTTTATAAATATCACTTATCATCAGGAGGAAGTGGAATACGAAACTCTTGCCAGTGGTTTGATGAAAAAAAATGTTGTGCGTAAGCGCCCCGGGACCGTTGGTATATCGGCTGCAATAAAGTTCCGTTATGGTGTTAATGTTGTACCTCACCTGATATGTGGAGGGTTTACCAGAGAAGACACCGAAAATGCATTAATCGACCTGAATTTTCTGGGTGTAAATAATGTTCTTGTGGTACGTGGCGATCCACAGCCAGGGATGAAATCCTTTGTACCTGAAGCCGATGGAAATAAATATGCCATAGAAACGGTAATACAAATTGCCAACCTTAATAAGGGAATTTATCTGGATTCTAATATCAGAAACTCCCGTTCTACTAATTTCTGTGTTGGGGTTGCAGGGTATCCTGAAAAACATTCTGAATCACCTAATATGGATAGCGATATTCATTTTTTAAAGAAGAAAATTGAAGCGGGAGCCAACTATATTGTTACTCAAATGTTTTTTGATAATAAGAAGTATTTCAATTTTGTGGATATATGTCGAAAAAATGGAATTACTGTTCCCATAATCCCGGGATTAAAACCTATTTCAACTATGAATCAATTGGCGATTATTCCAAAGACTTTTAACGTGGAATTACCTGCCGAACTTGTTAAAGAAGTTATTAAATGTAAAAATAATGAAGATGTAAGGCAACTTGGTGTTGAGTGGGCAATAGAGCAATCGAAAGAGTTGAAAAGTGCCGGAGTGCCTGTGCTTCACTATTATACTATGGGCCGATCAGACAATATCAGGAAGATTGCGCTGGAGGTTTTTTAGAATTTGTTATTTAGAATTTGGATTAGTTTTAAATTACCTTAATTTAGTGGCGGAATGCTAATTTGAATTATTTTTACAATTCTGAAAAATTATAAATCATGAAAGAAATAGTTTTGCTTTACTGGCCTAAAGGAGGCAGCGTTGAAAAGACAGCTAACAAACTTTTTGAAAGTTTTGATAAAAATGATATAGATATTTTCGACCTTGATTCGTTTGATTTGGGAAATCTGAAAAACTATAAAACAATAATCCTAGGTAATTCTACTGTTGGTGCTGAAAGATGGCAAGATGCTGATAATAACAATATTTGGTTTAGTTTTTTTAGAGAATTGAAAGATTACGATATAAGCAATCATAAAATTGCATTATTTGGTCTTGGAAATCAGGTTCTGTATCCTGCTCATTTTGTTGATGGTCTTGGCTTCCTATACGAAGAAGTGATAAATTTAAATGGAAATATAATTGGAAAATGGCCTACCGAAGGCTATTCTTTCACTGATTCTGAGGGTGTTGAAGATGATTATTTTTACGGACTTGCTCTTGATGAAGATTTCGAACCGGAACTTACTCAGGAACGTATCAATAAATGGATTGAACAACTGAAAAAAGAATCCTAAGC
>PKTA01000162.1 GCA_002869365.1 Marinilabiliales bacterium
AACAACAGTAAGAGACGTTTATAATGTTAGCAGAAACTGGTTCTATAGTGGGAGTATGGCCTATGACGGTTATATTTACATTTCCTTGGATAATAGAGGTACTCCGGCACCAAAAGGACGTGAATGGAGAAAGTCTATTTACAGAAAGATTGGTGATATTAACATAAATGATCAGGCAATGGCAGCCAAAGAAATTATTAAATGGGATTTTGTCGATCCCGATAGAATAGCCGTTTGGGGTCATAGCGGTGGCGGCTCTGCTACATTGAATCTGATGTTTAGATATCCCGAGATTTACAAAACAGGAATTTCACTTGCTGCCGTGGCAAACCAATTAACCTATGATAATATTTATCAGGAACGATATATGGGCTTGCCCCAGGAAAATATGGAAGATTTCATTAATGGCTCTCCTATTACATATGCGAAAAACCTAGTGGGAAATCTGCTTTATATACACGGTACCGGCGATGATAATGTTCATTATCAAAATGCAGATCTTTTAATAAATGAACTTATAAAACATAATAAACAATTCCAGTTTATGCCTTATCCAAACAGGTCGCATAGTTTTAGAGAAGGAGAAGGAACATATAAACATATGTCGACTTTGTATACAACCTTCTTAAAAGAAAATTGCCCGCCGGGAGGCAGATAGTTTTTAATGCGGCACATTAACAATAAATAAAATGAAAAAAGTATTAGTATTATTGGCTAAGGGTTTCGAAATATTTGAAGCAAGTGCTTTCCTGGATGTAATAGGATGGAATCTTGTTGAGGGAGATAATTCAACCGAAGCATTTACATGCGGATTGAGAAAAGAAATAATTAGTTCATTCAAACAAAAAATTATTGTTGATTATCTGATTGATGATATAAAAGTTGATGATTTTGATGCATTGGCAATTCCGGGTGGTTTTGAAATAAGTGGCTTTTATGAAGATGCCTATGATAATAAATTTCTTGATTTAATTAGAGCATTTAAGGAGAGTAATAAAACTATAGCAACAATTTGTGTGGGCGCTTTGCCACTTGGTAAGAGTGGTATTTTGAAGAATAAAAAAGGAACCACTTATAATAGTTCTGTCAGGCAAGAAAGTTTAAAAGGTTTCGGTGTAAATGTGTTAGATCAACAAATTGTAAATGAGGATAATATGATTACTTCTTGTGGTCCTTCTACGGCCATAGAGGTTGCATTAATGCTATTAGAAATTCTTACAACAAAAGATAATACTGATAAGGTGCGTAAGTTAATGGGGTTTTAACTATAAATAGAATATTATTGATAAAAAACTATGAGTGAACAGAATTTTCAGGACATCAGAATATTAAGTGAAGCAGATATTAAGGGTCTGACAAATATGGGAGATGCCATAGGTGCTATGGAGGCTGCCTTTTCAAGTTTTTCAGATGGATCGTCTTATGTTCCCCAGCGATCTGTTTCAAGTTTAAATGATATAAATTTATTTCTTAAACCGGCCTTTAATGAAAAACTGGGCAGGATATGCGTAAAAATTCTCACTCAAAAAACAGGGAGTAATTCATCCGAAATTCCCACAATTTTAGGTGTAGTTTTACTAATGGATATGAAAACCGGTGCCATATTGTCGATGATGGATGGGGCATATATTACTGCCCTTCGAACCGGTGCCGCAGGCGGTATAGCAACAAAATTACTTGCTCCTGAAAATTCAGAAACAGTTGCAATTTTTGGTTGCGGAACTCAGGGCAAAACCCAATTGGAAGCCGTATGTAGAGTAAGACCCATAAAACGAGCCTTGCTATACGACCTTAATGCCGATGCTGCAATGAAACTTAAAATGGAAATGGAAGAAAAAGAGAATATTTCTATACAGGTTTTAAATAGTCCGGAATACCTGCATGAGGCAGATATTATATGCACAACAACAAATTCTAAACATCCACTATTTAGCCATAAGGATATATCAAAAGGCACCCATATAAATGCGATTGGCTCATATAAGCCTGATATGCAGGAGATTGATCCTGAAATAATAAAAAGCGGGAATTTGTTTGTCG
The DNA here is from genome assembly GCA_002869365.1 of Marinilabiliales bacterium. Classification (GTDB taxonomy): domain Bacteria; phylum Bacteroidota; class Bacteroidia; order Bacteroidales; family F082; genus BM524. The sequence continues at coordinate 2,041 of PKTA01000162.1, forward strand.
ACTCGAAAGAATCAGTTCTTAAAGAATCAGGTGATTTGATAAAGCCCATTAATGAAAACATTTTTGACCAAAGTATTATTGTTGGAGAAATTGGCGAACTGATAAACAACAAAATAAATGGCAGAAGTGATGATAATGAAATTACTATCTTTAAAAGTGTTGGCTTGGGAGTTCAGGATTTGTTTATGGCCAATATGATTTACGAAAAGTATTTACAGCACTAATATTATGACTATAAAATCAAAAAATATAGCTGGCATTTTTAATGATGTAATAGGTCCTGTTATGCGAGGTCCTTCCAGTTCGCATACTGCTGCCAGCCACCGTATCGCAAGTATGATAAAACAGGTTTGTGAAAAGGATTTTACAAAAGTGATAGTGAAATTTGACAAAAGCAGTGCACTGGCTACTACCTATATCGGACAAGGCTCTGCTTTGGGATTGGCAGGCGGATTATTGGGATTGGAAATGACAAATCCTGAGATTATTAATTATAAAACCCATTTAGAAAACAGCAGTTTTACAATAGAATATATTATTACTGATATAGAAAATAAACACCCGAATGCATACCAAATCAATGTTCAATATCCTCAGCGGGATGTCCTGCATATACTTGCAATATCAACTGGTGGTGGGATGTTTGAAATTATTGAATGGAATGGTTTTAAAGTTTCTTTAAAAGGCGATTTGTTTGAAACACTTCTTTTCTTTCCAAAGGTAAATTCAGAGGAGATTATAGAAATTGAGAAGGTTTTTAAAAAGTCTCTTTTAGATATCAAGTTATATACATCACAGGATGCAGAAGAAAACTTTATGCTAAACATCAAATCTGCAAGTAATTTGAATAAAGAGATTGAAAATACTCTTAGCCTTATAAAAAGCACATATCTGAAATACGATTTTATCCCAGTAATGCCTACACCCTCAGTAATCGAAATTGCACTTCCTTTTTCTACTGTAGATGAAATGTTGGAATTAGCGACAAAAAAGAAACTCTCTTTATCTGAATTGGCGATAATTTACGAAAAAGCCAGAACCGGATTAAGTAAAGATTCCATTATGGAAAAAATGGAAGAAATAGTTCTCATTACTAAAAACGCCATCGATGAGGGATTAAAAGGAACCCAATACGATGACAGGATGCTTGGCTCTCAGTCGCCATTGATTGGAAAAGCTGTAAGCGAAGGTCGGATAAAACAAACTGTTAACAGCAGAATGATTGCTTATACTTCCGCGATTATGGAAGTAAAAAGTTCGATGGGACTTATTGTAGCGGCCCCAACCGCAGGTAGTTGTGGTGTTTTGGGAGGAACATTATTTGGCTCACTTGAGGAAGAAGAATTCGATTTAAAAGCCATGACAAAGGCATTTCTTGCCGCCGGATTAGCAGGTGTTTTTATTGCCGATAAATACACTTTTTCTGCAGAAGAAGGAGGCTGCCAGGTAGAGACAGGCTCGGCTTCGGCCATGGCCGCTGCAGCATTGGTAGAATTAAACGGTGGCTCAGCAAAACAGGCTATGGATGCTGCTTCAATGGCATTGCAAAACCAATTGGGATTAATTTGCGACCCTGTTGCAGTAAGAGTAGAAATGCCTTGCCTGGGTAAGAATATTATGGCTGCCAGCAATGCATACAACTCTTATATTATGGCCATAGCAGGTTTTGAGGCTGTAATACCTTATAACGAAGTAATCGATGCCATGAAATCGGTTGGGAATGCCCTTCCCTCCTCTTTATGTTGTACTGGCTTGGGTGGACTTGCACAAACAGCAACAGCTAAGTGTTTATATAAAAAATATAATGATTATTAGGATCAAATATTTTAAAAACCTATTAATTCAAATTATTTGAATGACATATCATTCATTTTAATTCTTTTTATACTATTATGAATGTTTTATCATTCATTGTATTTGCGTTTACTAAAACTATTTTGTAATATTGCATGATATAACATTCATATTAATAAATAAACACTCATTATGAATGACAAATCATACATAGAATGGAGAGAGATGACTGATAAATCTTTAATGGAAACCATTGGGAAATTTATTCAAACGCATCGTTTAAATCAAAATAAGTCACAAAATGATGTAGCAAACTCAGCAGGAATTAGTAGCTCTACCTTAAGTTTGCTGGAAAGGGGAGAAAAAGTAAGAATGGATAGTTTTATTCAGGTATTAAGAGTTCTTGATTTACTTTATATAATGGATGTATTTAAGGTTCAGGATCAAATAAGTCCAATCGAATATGCAAAACTCAAGAAAAATAAAAGAAAACAAGCATCTCCAAAAAAAGTTAGCAATAACAATAAAGAAAATTTAGGATGGTAGACGTTGCAGAAGTGAAAATATGGGGAGAATTTGCCGGAGCTGTTCGTTGGGACGAATCCCGGCAATTAGGATATTTCCAGTACGACTCAAAATTTGTTGAAAATGGCTGGGACTTATCACCAATTAAAATGCCAATCTCTCAGGGTTCACATATTTATAGTTTTCCTGAATTAAGAATAGGACGTAGTGAAACCGAAGACACTTTCAAAGGTTTGCCCGGCCTATTATCTGATGCATTACCCGACAGGTATGGAAATAGACTGATTAACACATGGTTAGTTCAACAAGGCAGGTCGGGAAACAGCATGAATCCAGTTGAAAAATTGTGCTTTATAGGTAAAAGGGCAATTGGTGCTTTAGAGTTTGAACCAACACAAATAAAAACCGGAATAAGAAGTTTCTCATTAGAATTAGATAGTTTGATTGAAGTAGCAAAAAAGATGCTCAATGAGCGGAAAGAATTTTTAGCCAAACTAAATAATGAAGATGAGAAAGCGATGATGCAAATATTAAAAATAGGCACTTCGGCCGGAGGGGCACGTCCAAAAGCTGTAATTGCATATAATCCAAAAACTCAGGAAGTAAGATCCGGACAAACTAATGTGCCTAAAGGATTTGAACATTGGTTATTAAAACTGGATGGTGTTAGTGGTGAACAGTTTGGGGAAAGTTCCGGTTGGGGAAGAGTAGAGTATGCGTATTATCTTATGGCAGTCGACTGCGGAATTGAAATAAGTGAGAGTCTATTGCTGGAGGAAAACGGAAGAGCGCATTTCATGACCAAACGTTTTGACAGAGAGGAAAATACCAAGCATCATATCCAAACACTATGTGGTTTGCAGCACTATGACTTTAATGATATGTTTAGTTATAGTTATGAACAAGTGTTTCAAACCATGCGATTGCTAAAATTAACTTATCCGGAAGCCGAACAAATGTTTCGAAGAATGGTATTTAATGTATTGGCTACCAATTATGATGATCATACAAAGAATTTTTCATTTATTTTGAAAAAGGATCAAAAATGGAGTTTAGCACCAGCCTATGACTTATGCTTTTCTTTTGACCCAGGTAATTTTTGGGTAAATAAACAAACTTTGAGTGTCAATGGAAAGAGGCTTAAAATCAGCAAAGAGGATTTGATGACAATAGCCAGAAATAATAATATTAAAAAAGGAGAAAAAATTATTGAAGAAATTAACTCCACAATAAAATCATGGAATAAATATGCTGAACTAGCACAATTGAGAAAAGATTTGAAAGTAAGAATTTATAATAATTTGAACACAATTTAGGGATAAATAAAGGTACATTATTAAAACTATTAAATAAAAAGAATAAATGGTGTCCGGTTAAAAATTATCGATTCTATTAAAACGCTTGAAAATATTACGTTCCTACGGAACTTTTTTTATAGGGGTTGATTTCGGTAACCCATATTTTGTTCCTAGCGGAACAGTCCCGTAGGGACAATATATTGGCAGAAAGCATATTAAACCCAGCTTATGCATTAGAAAATCTATTATGCACTAAAACTGCCTCAAAACAAGACGTTTCACTAAATACATCCACTCACCATAGCGGTGATATGCTTCGTCTCTGTAAGTCCTTGTTTTATTGCATTTTTAATGCTCATTACGAAGTTATAATACATAATCCGGGTTAAAAAATGAATAAAAGTTCCGTATGAATGAGATAATTTTATACCGGACAAAAATAAAAAGCCTCCATAATCCAAAGAGGCCTTAAACGGGAAGAGGCCTGATAGTAAAAGTATTTAACAAATTCTATCAGGCCTCTTTATATATAGAGTATTACTTATTTGCTATAAAACTTGAACTGTCGGCACTTTGTGAAACAACTAATTGTGTATCGAATGGAATGTCTTCTACAAAAGTTTCTTCTTCTATATCAAAGTTTTTTGCCATCGCTAATTCATACATTTTTTCTGAAGCTACTTCATATGTATTGAAAGGTATGTCGTTAATGCTTTCTTCTGTAAGAGTGAATTCTTCATTAAGCGCATTCTCTAAAATAGTCTGGTTTGCTATTTTTTCAGTGCTGAAAGGAATATCATCAATATAATTTTCCTATTCCATTTCAAAAATATTTGCAAACATATTAGTTGATAAAAAAAGTACTGCTAGAATTGCGATTGTTG
>PKTA01000161.1 GCA_002869365.1 Marinilabiliales bacterium
ACAACCATTTGTGCGCCTCTGCTGCGGGACACATATACAGGAACTAAATCGGCAACACCGCCATCACACATAAAAGTACCAAGCATTTCAACCGGAGGAAATACTCCCGGAATTGAAGAACTTGCCAGTACTGCCAGCCTCAGACTTCCTGTGCTTATTACTGTTTCCCTTCCGGAAATTAAATCTGTTGTTACAGCAGCAAAATCTATCTCGCTCTCATCTGCCAGATCTTCAATATTATTATCAGGATAAAACTTAAAAATATTCTCAACTTGCTCAGGAGTAAGCATCGATTTATGGCGCCAGGAACGATATATGGATATGTTTTTATAAGCACTATTCAGCATGCTCTTCAGATAGCCTTGATTTTGTTGTGGTGCAGGATCGAAAGCATCCAGATTTAAATCCTTAAAAGCCTCTTTATTTACAAAATCGTAAATAAATTCTTCAACTTTTTTAGCATCGCGGAAAACCGCATAAAGGCCACCTACAAATGCACCTATACTTGTTCCACTAATCTGACTAATTGGTATGCCGTGTTTTTCAAAAGTTTTAAGCACTCCGATATGGGCAAGACCACGGGCACCTCCACCTCCAAGTGCAATTCCTAGTTTCATGTGTGTTTATAATATAAAGACAACTTCGTCTGTGTTTTCTAAAAGTTCTTTCACCATTTGCTGCCACAAAACAGGGAAGGCTTTTCTGCTGGTATCATCTGCTTTAGGACCTATTGCTGTCATCATTAAATTTGAAGGATGAACCAGATTTGCAGGTCGGTATTTTACTTCCACACTTTTGTTGTTATCCAAACGTGTAAACCTTACAAAGCCTTCAATATCAGCACCAAACGAAATCAGGTTTCTCCTGGAAAATCTATCTCCTATACCATCAAACGCATTTGGTCCACCGGCACCTGTAATATTTGTAAAAACTGAGGCAAAAACTCCAACACTTCCATCAGAAGCATTATCACGAAGCTCAACTTTTATCTGTCCTCGTTCCGGCTTTTCATCTCCATAAAGTGCCTTCAAACCTTTTTTAGTCATCATCCAGGCTCCTGCTACGGTAGCACAACTGTGACCAGCCATTTTAGCTATTTCCGAATAAGATATTTCCAGTTCACCATCTTCGGAAGTGCCCAGAAATTTTGACAACTCATCTTTTAAAATTATTGGTTCTATATTATTGAAGTATTCGGGTAATTTCATTATTCTTGTTTTTTAACATAGTTGAAGAAACCTTCACCGGCATCTTCCAAAATATCCAGAACCAACTCAAAACCCTCATAACCACCATAATATGGGTCGGGAACATGATCGTAATTAAATCTGGATGAAAAATTAGTCATTTTATGTAGTTTTTTTAAGTCCGCCTCATTGCGTGCCATCGCCCTTAAGTCGGTAAAATTTGAATTGTCCATTGCAACAATATAATCAAACTTATCCCAATCGCGATTTGGATAAAATGGCCTTGATATGGATGTCAAATTATAACCACGCTTTATGGCATGTTGCTGCATTCTTCTGTCGGCCATTTCACCTTCATGATAGGCATAGGTTCCGGCTGAATCAATATCAAATTCTTCGGCAAGCCCTTTGGTTTTAACTATATCTTTAAATACCGCTTCAGCACTGGGAGAGCGGCAAATATTTCCTAAACAAACAAATAATATTTTTATCTTACTCATAAAAACTGCTTTGTGAGATGGCTAAATTAAAGAATTATTGCGGGAAATGAATAATTTGAAATACCTTAGTCTTTTAAAGTATGTTAAGCAAAAACAATTTTTAGTTTTTCCATTGCTTCTTTTACGTAGGCTATAGGAGTTCCAAGATTTATCCTCATAAATCCCTCTCCACCTTTTCCGAAAATACTACCCGGACTGAGGCCAAGGTTTGCCTCATTAATTAGTTTGTCGTGTAAAACTTCATCTGAGAGTCCTGTTTGTTTAAAATTGAGCCATGCAAGGTATGTGGCTTCGGCTTTTACCATTTTTATGGAAGGGATTTCCTTTTTCAGAAAATCATCAACATATTCAAAGTTTTTGTTTACGTATTCCATAAGTTCGTCAAGCCAAACATCGCCTTTAGAGTAGCCTGCTTCGGCGGCAATCATTCCAAAAATATTGCCATGTACCAAACTTATCGACTCCATTACTTTATTATATTTTTCACGAAGTTTCTCGTTTTGAATTATAATTATCGAAGTAAATAACCCTGCCACATTAAAGGTTTTTGATGGCGCCATACATGTTACGCAAACCTCTGCCAATTCATCGGAAATAGTTGCCAAAGGACGATGTTTGTATCCTGGAAGTATTAAATCGGCATGAATTTCATCGGAGATAATTATCACATCATTTTCCAGACAAATTTTTCCCAATTCCTTAAGTTCATCTTCTGTCCAACAACGGCTAACAGGATTATGCGGACTGGAAAGCAATATTAATTTAGCCTCTTTTGCTTTTGCCCTCAAATCATCAAAGTCAAATTTATATGTATTATCGATATAAATTAACTCATTTTCAAGGAGATTACGATTATTATTCTTTACAGCGCTAAAAAACGGAAAGTAAACGGGAGGTTGTACTATAACTCCTTCTCCTTCTTTTGTAAAGGCTTTTATTGCGGCATTTACTGCCGTAACAATTCCCGGTGAAAACACCATCCATTCCTGTTTTATTTCCCACTGATGGCGTCGTTTAGTAAAGGAAATAAAAGCATCATAATAACTTTTCTCCATAAGGGAATAACCATAAACAGGATGAAATGCCCTTTCTTTTACTGCATCAACAATAAAATCAGGTGTTTCAAAATCCATATCGGCTACCCACATAGGAAGCACATCTTCTTTTTTAAATATTTCTTTTCTTAAATCCCATTTTACACTTGCAGTGCCTTGGCGTTCAATTATCTTATCAAAATTGTACATATTACTCTTCAAAAACTATTCCTCCTGTAATCCTTAAAAGTTCTGTTTCAGTATCTATTAGGTCGTAAATTGAATTTAATTTTCTATAGGCTGCATTCAGGTAAATTAGTTGTACATCCCTGTAATTAAATGAGTTAATACTACCATTACGATATTTATCTGAGGCTATTTTTAAGTTTAATTCGGCACTCTGCATATTTACATTGGCAACCTCAAGAAGTTGTTTTCTAATATTATAAAGGTCGTATTGATTTAAAAGAACATTTGCAAGCGTCTGCTCCATTTCATTAATTTCAATATTTCCAATATTTCTATTTATGTCGGCTGCTTCTATTGCCCTTTTGGTGTTTCCTCCATTAAAAAGATTAAAATTCAAACTAAAATTTGCATAATAATCCAGTGTATACGAATCGGTATTAGCAGAATTTGGATAATTATTCCATCTTTTATTATAGTCGCTACCGGCATTTAATGCAAGTGTAGGCCAAACGGCAGCCTTTTTAATATTTACTTCTTTTTTAAGAATTTCCTGATTTACATATTGATTGCGCAGGGTTCTGTTGCTGGCATTCATTTTCTGCTTCAGATCTTCCAGTACATAATCCTTTGTTTTAACATCAAAAGAGTCCACGAGCATAAAAGTATTTTCCGCGGGTTCACCCAGAAGCAGATTCAGGTTTAAATAAGCGTTTTTTACATTTAATTTTTGCAGGAGATAATTTGTTGAATCGCTATAAAATGAATTTTTTGCCTGAAGAACATCAAAGGTAACGGCGCTTCCAATTTCCTGACGAATGGTTTCATATTTGTATCTGTCGCCCGACAAATCTTTTACCTGTTTTAAAACTTTTAGCCTCTCCTCTTCCAATAAAACTTTATAATAAGCCAACACAACTGCCTGTATAGTATTTTCAACTACCAGGGCTGCATTTCCTCTGGAATATGTTTCCAGCATATCCAGTTTATCTTTATTCATTTTTACAGAAAACCCATTAAATAATATCCATTGCAAATCAACGTATGGAGCGAGGCTATAAGAATACGATTCTTTGCGAGTATTAGGATTTGTGGCATCAGCTACATTATCGTATCGGTTGGCATTTACGGCTCCCATCGAAATTGATGGATATCTGCCTACAGTTCCCCAACTATTATTAAGTTCGGCAATGCGTGTGTATTCTTTAAAGATTCTAACCTGAAAATTATTTTCGAGGCCTTTTAGTATTGCTTCATCAAGTTTTAAATTCTCCTGAGCATGCACATTAATAGTTGCAGTTATTGAAATACAAAAAAGGCCAAATACCAGGTATATTATTTTTAAACTCTTCATTTTAAATCCTTTTCAAATATTAGTCAAGTGTTTTTTTACTATTAATTATTGCATTTTCAACCTCTTCGGCGCTTGGCAACCTTTTTATTCTAAGAATTTCTTCTTCGTTTAACACATAATCAGGATCGCCCTGTTTTAGCCATAGATTTATATTTCTAAAAAACCAAACTACTTGTCTTTTAATATCATTATAAACCAGTATAATTATTGGGAAGAAAATGAGGATAAATCCGGTACCAACCAGCACTCCATAGGCCAAAGCCACAGCCATTGGACGTAAAAACTGTGCCTGAAAACTTCTTTCAAAAATTATAGGATACAATCCCACGGAAGTGGTAATAGTAGTAAGAACGATTGCCCTGAAACGAGCCTGTCCGGTTTTTAACAAGGCATCTTTAACTTTATTTCCTTCCACAAGCAGGGAATTATATTTCGATAAAAAGACCACCGCATCATTAATGATAACTCCGGAAAGAGCAATCATTCCCCATGCGCTTAACATGGAAACCGGAATACCTTCCACTCCGTGACCCCATGCAGAACCTATCCATGCGAGAGGTATCATTGAGATTATTAGCAATCCCTGTGCAAAAGAATTGAAATGCAGTATAATTATTAAAACCATAAGTGCAAAAGCGGCTCCAAAATAAGTTTGTATTTGCTCCATACTTTCGTTGGAATCTTTCTGTTGTCCCTGATATTCAACTCTTACACCCGGATAAAGATGTTCTAAATCAGGAAGTATGTCTGTTCTGATTTTTTCCATCAAGGGGGGGACTGCATCATAAGGATTTAATAAGTAGGCATCAACTCTTACCTCCCTGGAACCATTATAATGTTTAATGCTAACAGGACCTCTCTTGATAGTATATTCGGCAAGTTCACTCAAAGGATATTCTCCGGCAGGAGTTTTAATTTTCATATTTTCCAACTGACCTATACTAAGCCTGTCGGATTTAGGATATCTAACCCATACTCTGAGTTCATCTTTACCTTTTTGCAATCTTTGCGCTTGTCCTCCAAAGAAACCCTGCCTTACCTGGTTAAGTAAACTTACTTGAGAAAACCCAAGAAAATATGCCTTTGGCTTTAATTCCAACTGTACTTCACGCTTCCCGGCAGGGTTTACATCAGTAACATTTGTAAGGGCTTTAATTCTTCGCATTCCTTCTAACAGAAACTCTTTGGCAGCATTAAGTTCCTCCAAATCACGACCTAAAAGGCTAATGGAAATTGGAGTTCCGAAAGTATGTCTTCCGGCAATTTTTACTTTATCAATTTCATTTAATGGCCCGAGTTTATCCTGAACTCTCTTAACAATTTCAAAACTCGATGTTCCGCTGTCTTCCAAATCTCTGAGCAGCACAAAAACATTTCCGGCATGAGATCCATTTTCCTGTCCGCTAAAGGCAGAACCCGTTGAAACAAAAGTATAGTTAACTAAATCGATAGTATCGTTCAGTTCTGCCTTAAGTTCATCATTTACTTCCCAAATGGCATCATCAATTTTTTTAAGATATTTTAGAGTTTGGGCTTCACCGGCACCGGGTTTAAAAGCGATATCAGCAGTAAACTGGTCGAAAGGAATGGAAGGGAAGAATGTGGCTTTTATCTGTCCTCCCTTAAATAATCCTATTGTAATAAGTATCAATAATATTGGTGAGAACACAAAAAAGTATCTCCATTTAAGGACAAATATTAGTGATTTTCCATAAACCTTCTCTCTCATAAAGTCAAGAAATTTATCCAGAAGATCACGAACTTTTTTGCCGGTATTCTGTTTTACATTCTTCCTCAAAATAAATGAACTGCCAAGGTGGGCAGGCAAAATGAAGAATGCTTCCACGAAAGAAAACAATAAGCTAAAGACAACCACAAAGGCCATTTCGAACATAAATTCCATTCTTCCCTCTATAAAAAACAATGCTGAAAAGGCAATCATAGTGGTGGTTACTGAAGTTACAACTGCCGGCATAACTTCCATAGTACCATCAATTGCTGCCCTTTTGGGTGATTTTCCCCTCTCAAAATGAGTATAAATATTTTCTGCAATAACAATTCCATCGTCAACGAGTATTCCAATTACCAGTATCATCCCGAAGAGGGAAATCATATTTATTGTAATTCCATAAAAGGAAGCTAGAATAAACATTGAGAAGAAAGATGCAGGGATACCAAAAGCAACCCAAAATGAAAGTCGTATACTTAGGAACAAACCCAAGGTAATAAGGATGAGTAACAGCCCCATACCACCATTTTTGTACAATAAGTTGAGGCG
>PKTA01000153.1 GCA_002869365.1 Marinilabiliales bacterium
AGCCTGCTCCTGTTATTTTATAGGTGTGAAAGGAAAAACATGAAAAGCATGGAAGTGACCGCCACAGCTTATAACTCAATTGCATCACAGACACACAAAAACCATCCAAATATAACTGCCTGGGGAGATAAACTAAAGCCCGGAATGAAATGTATTGCAGTATCGAGGGATTTGATTGCACTAGGCTTAACCCACAATACAAAGGTTAAAATTGAAGGACTAACAGGTGAGTACCTGGTTTTAGATAAAATGAACAACCGTTGGATGAAAAAAATTGATATTTATATGGGTGATAATAGAGATAGTGCAATTAGGTGGGGGAAAAGAAAGGTAACCATCACGTGGGAGGTCGATAAGGAGTAAGGAATTGAGTTTTAGTCGTTTTTTAAATGAGAATAGTGTTAATAATCTCTTACTCCTTGATTTAATAGGAGAGATTTTATACTAAAGTTTGTTATTTGATTAATTTTGAGAGAAAGAAAATTACAATGAAAAAAATACTGTTTATTGGAGGTTATAACTCTAAGGGGATGAAGGCAGCCACACTCGAGAACAATGATACGAAAGTTTTTCGTCTCTTGCCTAATTACGACAACGGCCTAGTTCAGTGGGTTGAACAGGCAGAAAAGATGCTGGTAGAGCATGGCATTAATGAAGTCCATGCCTCCTCAACCGGTGCCCAGGTGGCTTGCAAACTCAAAGTTAATAAAGTAGTACTTTACAGTCCGGTTATCGACCCCTTTAATCAACCTAAATCAAACTTATTTTCCGAAAGGTTTTTAAATGAGGCTTCAGTCATAAGTCTTTGCTCCAATTGTACGGTAATTATTCCTGAAGAGGATGAAGTATTAGATAACGCAATTACATTTGAATTCTGTCGCAAAAACCATATTAAACCAGTTATTTCAGAGGATGACGACCATAGATTAGGAAAATATTTTGGAAGTTTAAAGCCTTTAAAGAAATAGTACGCTACCTGTCCAATGAGAATGCTAGTAATAAGTTCATTTTTTGTAACATGAAAAAAAAATGTTAATCCATATCAATGGTTGAAGAAAGTACTTGAAAACATACCCGACTATAAAGTCAATAAATTGGATGACCTACTATCGCAAAACCTTGAACTTTAGTAATCCCTGAAGTCTACCTTAGAAAACAACACCTGTTTGCTAGAGGGGATAAAATTATTTACATATATTTACCTCTCCATAAAGAGTTTAGTTATAACCATAATTAATATTGAAAAAAAATCATGAAATATTTTGATGAAGATTATTTGGAAATACATTGGAACGAAAATGGTAAATACGTTTTAATGATGTGGAAAGGTTTCGCTCAGGGCGATTCTTATAGATTAGGCTTAAATAAAGGTCTGGAACTTATTGAGAGTAAAAAGTCGAACTGTTGGCTCGCCGACCTTAGAGAAATGAAAGTTTTGTCTTTGGAAGATCAGGATTGGTCGAACAATGATTGGTTTCCCAGAGCAATCAAGGGTGGAATAAGAAAAATGGCAATTGTGCTTCCAACTAGTTCATTGGGAAAAATAGGAGTTAAAAGTATTATGAAAAAAGTTGGTGGCATTGAAATAGAAACATCTTATTTCCCAACTATAAAAGAAGCAGAAAAGTGGCTTCAGATATAATCATTAGCGGTGACCTAAGCGATAACAAGTGTAATTATCTAAAATTTACTCTTGGTAAGCACTCCTTTAAAACTTCTGTTTAAATAAGTTCATTCAATAGTTCAATTAATTTGTCCTTATTTATTGGTTTAGATATAAAATGATCAAAACCAATTTCTTTAAAATCTGAACTTTCTGAAAATTGATTAAAAGCCGAGTTTGCAATAATGATTACGTCTTTATTGAACTCTCTTATTTTTTTTGTAGCCTCATCACCACTTAAAAGTGGCATTTGAATATCCATCAATATTACATCAATATCATCATTTGAATTGATAGTTTTAACAGCTTCAACACCATTGTCGACGACAAAAACATCATCGCTTATGTTTTTTGTAATTACCTTTAAGAACATTTGCGAAGCAATATCATCCTCAGCAATGAGAATTTTTATTTTTCTTTTTTTATCATTTGTTTGGCTAATATTTTCTATACTGGGCATTTCTTGTTTTTCAATTTCAGAAGGCTTTTTCCCTCTTGGAATTGTAAAACTGAAATCTGATCCTACATCCGGTTCACTTTGAACCTTCAGTTCACCTCCGTTTTTTTCAATAAATTCCTTGCATAAAACTAGACCTAGCCCTGTACTTGGCTCACCATCGGTACCTTTCGTGCCTGTTTCTTCATCTATTTTGAATAGTTTTTTTATTTTTTCAGGAGGTATTCCAACACCACTATCTTTAATTGATAATTCAATCAGAGTGTCATCAATTGTTGAGCTGATTTCAATTTCACCTCCTTTGTCGGTAAACTTAAGAGCATTGGTTATCAGGTTTCTAACTGCAATATTTATCATCTCTCTGTCAGCAAATACAAACTGATTAGAACTTAAATTACTCTTTATTTTTATGTTTTTTTGTTTTGCTCTTTCACTTACCAATTCTATATTTGAATTTACCAAAGGGAATAAGTCAAAGTTGCTAAATTGAGAATTAGCAACTCTTTTGTTGATATTCGCCCATTCCAATAAGTTATTTAGCAGATCAAAGATATTTGCTGCGGTATTATGAAGTCGTTTCGTATAATGAACAATTTTATCTTTTCCAAAAGTTGAGGCATTTTCCGACATTACTTTAGTTAGCCCAATAAAGCCACTGAAAGGACTTCTCAAATCATGAGCAATAATTGAGAATAATTTATCTTTTTCGGAGTTTAGATTTTCAAGTTGAATGTTCTTTACATTTAATTGATCCTGAGTTTTTTTCCTTTCTTCTATTTCACGGGATAATAATTTTGTCCTCTCTTCAACAATTTCTTCAAGATGCTCATTTATATTTCTAAGTTCTTTCTGAGTTTCTGTAAGTTCTTCATTCCGCTGAATAGCAGCCTCATAAGATGATATGAGAAGGTTTAGTACTTGCTGAGGATTTGCTGATATCAACCTATCTTTTGATCCGGGAAAAGTCATTTCAACTCTTAACTGATCTTCATTATTTTCATTATTTATTTTATACTTTAAAACTTTTTGAATTTGTGATATTAAATATTCAGGCTTATAGGGTTTAGTAATAAAGTTACTTGCTCCTGCTTTTATTGCTTCGAATAAATCTTCAGTAGCAGACAAAGAAGTAAGAAGAATTATGGGAATATGAGAAGTGGCCTTATTGCTTTTCAGTTTTTCGCAAAGTTCAAATCCATTTAGTTTTGGCATTATTATATCACTAACGATTAAGTCAGGAGTTTGACTTATAACCATGTCATATGCTTCCTGGCCGTCATAAGCAACCATAACTTCAAATTTTGATTTTTCAAGTATGAACTTTAATGTTGTCGCTTGTGTTGGACTATCTTCTGCAATGAGTATTTTAATCATTTTACTAAAACTTAATTGTCACTATTAAATACATTCTGAATGGATTTCCCAATTTCTTCAGGTGGATAAATATGACAAGCACCACCTAATTTAATTGCCTCACCGGGCATTCCATGTACTACTGAACTTTTCTCATCCTGTGCATATGTTAAAGATCCGTTATCTTTTAATAATTTCAATTCCTCTGAACCATCTTTTCCCATACCCGATAATAATACAGCTATAGTTTTGTCACCTAAATAATTAGCACAGGATTTAAATAAATAAGATACTGCGGGACGTAAGCCATTTTCGGGCGGATCATTACTTAAAAAAATGCGCAACCGCGAATCTATGCCCATGTGGTAATTATCGGGGGCTACATAAACATGACCGGGTAATGCTTCTTCTCCATCGATGGCAACATGGATAGGATAGTGGGTGGAATTCATCAACCATTCAACAAATCCTTTAACAAATCCAGCAGATATATGTTGAACTATTAATATAGGGACAGAAATATTTGATGGCAGGTTGGTAAGAAATTTTTGTAATGCAATAGGTCCTCCGGTAGATGCTCCTGTTGCAATAAGTTTATATCTGCCGTCTTTTAACTTCTCTCTACCATTTACACTTTTATTATTTCCTTTGGTTTTTTTTATTCGCCTGACAAGCTTTATTTCCGACATCAATTTTAAAGTCTGAATTAGTTCAAAACATTCATCATCAAAAGAAGAATGTTTTAAACCATGAGGCTTTTTTAATACTGCTAATGCCCCTGCTTCCATTAACGAGAAAGAAATAGAAACATCGTTTGCAGCTATACTACCTGTAACAACAACAATTGGAGTAGGGTTTGTTTCCATTATTTCTTTTGTTGCTTCATATCCATTAATAACAGGCATTTGCCAGTCCATGGTTATAACATCTGGGCTATATTTTTGGGTAAGCTCAATGGCCTCTTTTCCGTTCGAAGCATAGCCGACTATTTTAAACTCCGGATCAGTATTAAGTATATACGCAAGTGATTCCTGCATCATCTTAGAGTCGTCAACTATAAGTACTTTTATCATATTCTTTAGATTAATTTATTCACTGTTTCAAGTAAGTTACTCTGTTCGAAACTGCTTTTCACAATATATGCATTTGCTCCCACATCAATACCATGCTCCTGGTCCTCCTTTGAACCTAAGGCAGTAACCAAAATTACCGGTAACTCACTTAATTTTTTATCATTTCTTATCTTGGCTGTTAGTTCAAACCCGTTCATCCGGGGCATATCTACATCAGATACAAATAAGTCGTAGTTGCCGGCCTGCGCCTTAATATATCCATCTAAGCCATCAACGGCGGTATCAACATAATACCCTGCTGATTCCAGTATTTCTTTTATAAGTGTTCTTGAAGTAATGGAGTCTTCGGTTACTAAAATTCTTTTTACTTCTACTTCTCTTTCTTCTTCTATTGCTTTTTGTTTTCTACTTTCGCTAATTGCAGAATCCATAAGGTCGGGAACATTTAATACGGGAACAACTTTTCCGCTTCCTAAAACTGATACTCCTGAGATATTTTTTACTTTAAGGAGTTGTTTTCCCATAGTTTTAACAAGAATCTGATGCTCATCCAGTAACTCATCAATGCTAAATGCAACTCGTTTATTATCACTTTCTAAAACTAATATTTGCAAATATTTTTGTAATGAATCTATAGGGCTTATATGTGCATTATTAGTGTTTATTGGTTTTATTCTAAGAACATCACCCAAATCTACAAGAGGAAGAATATCGCCGTTAATTTCAACAGTATTACGATTTTCAATGGTTTTTACTTTTTCTTTTAAAATGCGGCTTAACAAACTAACGTTGCCGGAAGAAATAAAAAATAGTTGATTATTACTTTTAACAAGTACGCCTCTAAAAGTTGATATTGTTAATGGAAGAATCAATTTAAAGGTGGTTCCAACATTTGGTTTGCTGTATATACTTATTTGCCCACCTAATTTCTCAACCTTTTCTGCTACTATGGCTAAGCCCAGACCACGTCCCGAAATATCTGTTATCATAGGACTGGTTGATATTCCGGATTTAAATACAAGATTTAATTTCTCAGATTCTGTAAGGCTTTTTGACTCGTCTGCAGTAATAATTCCTTGTTTTATTGCAGAAGATATTACCTTATCAGTATCTATTCCCTTTCCATTGTCTCTGATAATTATTTCCAAATTGCGACCATCAGACGAAGTCAAATCCAGATTAATCATACCATTAACAGTGTTGTCTTCTCTATCTGAAACTGATTCTTTAATACCGTGGTCAACGCAATTCCTTATAATATGTATTAACGGATCTTTTAATTCCTCCAGAATACGTTTATTTACTTCTATTGACTCACCTGAGATTAACAACTCAATATTCTTTTTTTGACTACGTGATAAGTCTCTGACTAATTTTGGGAAGCCTTCAAGAATTGTTGATACAGGAAGCATTAGAAGGCTTTTAATACTTTCAAGATGATCGTCAATCATTCGTCCGAGTATCCTTTGATCCTCATCAATATTTGAAATTATCGAACTTAAATTGTCTCTGATTTCTATTAATTTTACATTATTACTTTCAAACAAATCATCACTCTCACTATCTGCCTTATAAATTTTGGCTTTCCTGGTTTTTTCCAGATCTTCCTTCCATATATCCATCAAACTTCTAAGATCATTTAACTCACTTAGTTGTTGTGCTATTGATATTTTTGATTGAATAAGTTGTTCCGCTTCTAAAAAAACAGGATCCAACTTATCTTTTTGAATTCTGACGGTTTCTTTGGAACTAACTTTTTCTTTTACATTACTATCAGTAGGAGTTTTTTTAGAAGTTGGTATATCATCGTGAGGCAACACAACTTCACCTTTTATCTCAATATTTTCACTTATTGAAGACTTTTCAATTTTTGTAACAGGCTCAGATATATTTTTTTCTGTTTTTCTTTCCTCTTCAAT
>PKTA01000090.1 GCA_002869365.1 Marinilabiliales bacterium
AATAGCATAAACCTTTTTGTTGAGAGTATCATCGCGTATAAGCCCGAATAATTCATATTCCTCTTCTGCTTCAAAAGGAGGTCCGTTCTGTGTAACTACTAAATCACGCTTAAGTATTTTTTTATAAGTAAGGGCATTAACGATTGTATCTCCCGAGGCAAAATATTCCCAAAGTCCATCAACAGGTTCAAAGGTGCTATTATCGTCAAAACATATTACCCAATGTGCTCCTTCCACAGCCGTAGGATTATATTCTTGCGCATTAATATGCTGTAGCAGCAGTATTGTTAATGTGAGTAGTAGGTATTTTGGTTTCATGTTGCGGTGTGTTTGGTACTGTAATGTGTAACTGTATATAAAGCCCAATAACTAACCCTTAACATATTCTAAATATTGATATCTGAATGTTTGAGTCAATCATAAGGATAACTTTAATTGCTTAAAATTAGTAAAATATTCAATATGAGCTGGAAATGTTTGTGGTTTGTATTGACAGATTGTATTTATTATTGAAATAGTTTTTTACAGAAACACTATATGCGTAAATTGGTTTTGGGAACACCTTAGAATGTTTTGAATTATTCACTTAACTATTCAAAAGTCTTTAGTTTACTTAGCAGTGTAAAATAATCATTTTCATACTGATAAAATAGAGTTCGTGTTTCCCAAATAAGTTCTGCGTAGACTAAATAATCGGTAAATGAGATTTGACCATTTTGGAGTAACCTAACATTACTTTCTGTAACTTTTTCGTCATCAACTATCATAGCCATTTCCTCGTAATTTTCTTTTAGTGCTTTGGCTTCAAAATACAGAGATGATACTTTGGCTTTTATGTCGCTTTCAATTTGTAGATAGTTTGCTTCTGAACTTTCGTAATTCAGTTTTGCATACTTCACACTGTTTTTATTCTCCCACAGGGGAATACTGATACCGGCATGTAAACCTTTTAATTTTTGGTTTAGAATTGTTTCTGATTTATAACCAAGTTCAAATGATGGCAAACTATACATTTTTTGGTATTTTATTTCCTTCTCTGATTGTTGTGTAATTAACTGGGCTATAATTAATTCAGGATTGTTCCCTGCTAAATTCTCCAGTAAAGTATCCAATGCCGGGAATTTCCAAAATGAAGGATAATTAAATGCTAATCCTTTTATTGAATCGGTCCCAGTTAATTGTTGTAAAAATTGTTTTTGAACTTTAATATCAGATTGTAATTTTTTCCATTCTGTTTTAATGGTGATGGCATAAATACGTGATTTATCATATTCTGGTTTTGAGAATTCACCACTTTCAAATCCATTTTTTACCATTGTGTTAACTAGCTCTGCATCATCCTTCCACCTTTTCAATAAATTCAAACTTTTATGCAGTGATATTAATTTGAAATATGTTTTTCGTGCCATATGGAGAATCTCCCTCTTCTCCTTTTCAACCAATAACTGTTTTTGTTGAAAACCCAATTTATAAATATCTGCCTGTGAGGTATAATATCCCGGTAATTTAAATGACTGTACTATTTCCAGTTCTTGCTGATTACCAATAGCCTTAGAGTTTGCGAAAAGATAGTTATATGTTAACTCCGGATTATTGGGGTAAATTCCTGTTTTTGATTTTGTCTCTTCTGCATCAAGCCATTTTTGTAAGGCGAGCAGTCGGGGGTTGTTTTGCTCTACCTTTATTAACAAACTATCTAACGACTGGCACATCCCACTAATAGACATAGCAAGTATTAGAAATATGAATATTAGATTTTTCATTTTTTATCTTGTTTTATTTTTACCAAATAGTAAACTGCCGGAACAATAAATATGTTGAGTAGTGTTGAACTAAATAATCCTCCAAGTATTACAATAGCCATGGGACTTTGAATTTCATTGCCCGGCTTATCTCCGGCAATAGCCAATGGAATTAAAGCCAATGCCGCTGTTAGGGCCGTCATTAATATTGGATTTAGTCTGTCTAATGAACCATTAACTACTGCCTGGTAGAGTGGTACTCCTTGCTTTTGCAAACTATCGTAATTAGAAACGAGTAATATGCCATTACGTGTTGCTATTCCAAACAATGTTATAAAACCGATTATGGCGGGAATACTTAACATGCCTGAAGTTGCCCAAATACTGAATACACCACCAATTAATGCTAAAGGCATATTGAGCAAAATTACTGCTGAGATGCTCAGGTTTTTGAATTCCATATATAATAGTAGAAAAATAATTAGTATAGCAAAAAGTGAAGTGTAGAAAAGTAAACCGGAGGCTTTTTCCTCACTTTCGAACTGACCGCCATATTGAATGTAATAGTTCTCCGGGAGTGTAATGTTTTCGTTCACAGTATTTTGTACATCGGTTACTACACTCCTCAGGTCTCTTCCGGCTATATTAGCTGATACAACAATTTTTCGTTGTACATTTTCCCTGCTTATTGTATTTGGTCCTGTTGCTGAAATAATATCGGCTACTTCTCTTAAGGCTATCTTCTTGCCACTGTAAGTGTCGATAAGGGTATTTTTTATAGCATCGATAGATTGTCTATATCGATCATTATACCTTAAAATCAGATCAAAACTCATATTTCCTTCATATATTTCCGACACTTTCTCTCCGGCAAATGCTACATCAATAAATTCACTAAACTCATTAATTGGAATACCGTACTGTTTCAGCATTTCACGTTTTGGCCGAATCTGCAATTGAGGAATTTCTACCTGCTGTTCCACATTAACATCCACAAGTCCATCTATCCCATTTATATTGCTCTTAATTTGATTTGCCAACGAATACATCTTATGCAAATCAGTTCCAAAAACTTTTATGGCAATGTTTGCTCTGGATCCTGAAAGCATATGATCGATGCGATGAGATAAAGGCTGCCCGATGGTAATATTTATACCTCGAATACCAGCTAACTTATTGCGTAATTCCTCAAGAAAATCTTCTTTTGAACGGCCATTTAAGGTGAAAGGTATATCTACCTCAGAGGAAAATACTCCCTGTGCATGCTCATCCAGTTCGGCACGTCCAGTTCGGCGTACAATGGTACTTATCTCATTCATTTCAAGCATCTCTTTTTCCAGCATCAGGTTCATTTTGTTGCTCTCATCCAACGAAATACCTGGTAAACTTACAGTACTCAGAGTAAGCATTCCTTCATTGAATTCAGGTAGGAAACTACGTCCTAAATTGAAAAGCACGAACATTGATGCAATGAACAATACTGCTGCAAGACCGATAATTGATTTTTTAATTTTAAGAGATTGCTTAAGGGCTATATTGTATTTATTATTCAGCCATCGTACCCACTTACTGCCTGTTTCATGTTGTGAAAGTTGGTTATCGCCTGTGAGTAGAAAACTACAGAGAACTGGTGTAAGTGTTATTGCTACTATCAAGGATGCAAAAAGTGAAACTATAAAAGAAATACCCAGAGGCTTTAGCATACGACCTTCCATTCCTGACAGAAAGAATAATGGAATGAAGGCGACAATGATAATAAGTGTTGCATTTAATATTGATGCCCGTATTTCTTTGGAGGCATCAAAAATGACTTTTAGTTTGGCTCTTTGTTTTTCTTTTGGCAATCGGGCATTTTCTTTAAGCCTCTTCAACACATTGTCAACATCAATAATGGCATCGTCAACCAAAGAGCCTATTGCGATTGCCATTCCTCCCAAAGACATAGTGTTTATTGTTAAACCCATTAATTTTAAGCTTATCACCGAAACTAATAAGGATAGAGGGATAGCAATTAGGGAAATAAAAGTAGTTCTGATATTTAATAAGAATAGAAACAAAACAATCATCACAAAGAATCCACCTTCTACCAATGCCCAACTTACATTATCAACGGCTCTTTTAATAAAATCGGACTGACGAAAAATATCTGTTCTTATTTTAATGTGCGAAGGCAATGATTGCTTTAAACCGGCGATGGCCTCGTCAATGTTTTCTGTTAATTTCAGAGTGTTTGTATTGGGTTGTTTTAAAACAGTCATGACTATGGCAGGTTTACTGTTTAAAAAACCGGCACCAATTTTCGGTGATGATCCGGTTTTAATTATTGCCACATCGTTAATGGAAACGGCATTGCCATTAATAACTTTGATTACCGAATTTCCAATATCGTCAATATTATTGCTACGTACAATACCACGTATTACATATTCATTTCCAAAGTCGTTAAGAAAACTACCTGTTGAATTCTGGTTTAGGTGATCGCATGCCTTATAAAGTTCCATGAAGCTAATCCCGTAATAATCCATTTTCTCAGGATCTGCTTCGATAATATATTGTTTGTATTCGCCACCTATGACCACAACTTGCGATACACCTCCAATTGAAAGCAGACGATTTCTAATTTGCCAATCGGCTATGGTTCTCAAATCCATTGGAGTTAGTGAATCGGAGGATACAGTAATTGTCATTATTTCGCCTATAATGGAAGATTGTGGAGCAAGAGTTGGTCTTCCTGCATTTTCCGGCAGGTTGGCATCTGTGGTTGCTAACTTTTCGCTTACAATCTGTCGGGCTTTAAATATGTCAGTATTCCATTCAAAGTCAACCCAAACAATTGAAATGCCTGTTGCCGATGAAGAGCGTACCCTACGCACGTTTGTGGCTCCGTTTACCGCAGTCTCAATGGGAAATGTAACTAATCTTTCTACCTCTTCTGTGGCCATTCCATGTGCTTCGGTTAACACCACTACTGTTGGAGCAGTGAGGTCAGGAAACACATCTACTTCCATTTGTGTAGCAACATAAGTTCCCCCAAATAAAAGTAGAAGAGCCATAAACAGTACCAGAAGTCTGTTTTTTAATGAAAAGTCAATTATCTTGTTCAACATAAATCAGGTTTTAATGCGTGTGACCATGAATAGGTAAATCTCCCGCCAATGCGGCCAGTTTAATTTGGTAAGCACCTTTTGTTACTACCCTTTCACCTACCGATAAACCGGATTCAATTTCTGTGAGAATACCGTCATTTTTTGAAATTTCAACCTGACGTTTTTCATAAGACTCTCCACCAGTTTGTACAAAAACATAAAACTTTACCTGCTCTTCAATCAGAGCAGAAAGAGGGAGGACAATTGACTTCTCTTTTTTGCCGGTTTTCAAAAATGCCTCCAGAAACATGCCTAACATTAGTTTGCCATTATTAACAGCAGAGAAACTAACGGGTATGCGAGTCTCCTTTTCTCCAATAAATGTATTTTTTGAAATTATTTTACCATTTATTTCTTGTAAAGTGATCTTTTTATCGCCATCTGCAAAAGCAAAGTTGGCATCGAATATTCCATTTACCAATTGAAAATCAGACTGATTGACATAAGCCTCTATAATTAGTTTATTGCTATTACTAATTTCAAGAACGGCAGTTCCATTATTTACAAACTGTCCGTTGGAGATATTAATGCCGCTGATAAAACCATCAATGGGTGACATTATTTGCAATCCTTTTTGAGTTATTTGATTTGCCAGTTGATAATAACGTAAGGAATCTTGTTTGTACTGATATTCAATTTGAAGAAAATCTTTTTGAGATATTATTTGGTCTTTGGCTAAGGGTTTTGTTCTAACAAAATCGGTTTTGCTCTTTTCAAATGCAATTTTACTTTCCTTTAATTTAGTTGTGATATTATTTTCAAAACCTGAACTTGTAACAATAGCCAGCAATTCACCTTTTTTTATTGACTTGCCGTTGGTAACGAATAAATTAATCTGGCCCTCTGCCTCCGAATTCACAAGCACTGCTGATTGTGGTTGTTCTTTTACTTTAGCAGAAGTATGAATTACCGAATAGAAAGGCTGGAACTTAACCTCCTGCGTAGAGAATTCTGTTTTCCATGCCTGCTCTTTTAAAAAACTAATTTCATCTTCATTATTCTCTTCAAGGATATTCGACGCTTCCTCAGCATTTGAATATACCTGAACCTGTGGTATTTTAAAAGTTACGTTTCCTGTAGAACTAACTAATTCAAAAAGCAGTTTATAAGTACCTGCTTGTTTAGGTTGTAGTGCCGGCTTGAAAATACCGGGAGAATCGGGAGAATCCACACTATGTTTAATCCCTTTATTGTCTTTGATGATGCTCACTGTTAGTTTGCCTTCCAAAACAGGTTTGTAAGTTGTTAATTGTGTGAAATGAGCAGTAAATGTGCTTGTGTGTCCAACAGTAAGTGCCGGAAACTCAACAAATAGTTCATATCCATTTGAAAATAGTGTATAACTTAATGCCTCTGTTTCATGAGCATGCCCGTTTATTGTATCATGGGAATGGTTTTCATTATTGTTGTTACATGAAAGAAGCAATGTAGCAAGTACAAAT
>PKTA01000158.1 GCA_002869365.1 Marinilabiliales bacterium
ATATAATAAAGATCAAATAAAGAAAAAGGTTTGGACCGACAATGATCAGGGGAATTTAATAGGTTTTATTCATGCTTCCAGCGATACTGAAGAAGGTAATTTAGTTGCTAATTCTGTATTCGAATACAAGATGAATAATCAGTTACCCAACAGTGATTTTGCTGTTTTGTATCGTACAAATGCGCAGTCGCGTTCAATGGAGGAAGCCTTCAGAAAACTTAATATACCATATAAAATTTATGGAGGAACATCTTTTTATAACCGTAAGGAAATTAAAGATTTGCTGGCCTATTTTCGTCTGGTAATTAATCATAATGATGAAGATTCGTTACAGAGATGTATAAATACTCCTGCTCGTGGTATCGGAAAAACCACAATAGAAAAAATTACTGTTGCTGCCGACGAAAATTCGGTAAATATGTGGGAAATTATTAATGCCCCCTCACACTATGGATTAAATTTTAACTCAGGGATTACAACAAAACTTTCCAATTTTGTTACGCAGATAAAAAGTTTCACAGCAGAAATGAAGAAAAAAGAGGCTTATGATGCTGCTCATCATATTGCTGTTTCTTCAGGTATTTTAAAAATGTATCGCGATGAGGATACTCCAGAAGCTGTTAGTCGTGTTGAAAATATCGATGAATTACTAAACGGTATTAAAGAGTTCAGTGAAAAGGGTGCTGAGGCTAATATTGGTGATCTGGAAAGTCAGGGTACTCTGGAAGAATTTATGCAGGATGTTGCTCTTCTTACTAATCAGGATAATGAAGATGAGGAAGACAACAATAAGGTAACATTAATGACTATTCACTCTGCAAAGGGTTTGGAGTTTCCGTATGTTTATGTTGTAGGTTTGGAAGAAAATTTATTCCCATCCATACAATCAATAAGTACAAGATCGGATTTGGAAGAGGAGCGCAGATTATTCTATGTAGCCATAACCCGTGCGGAAAGGCAGCTAACTCTTTGTTATGCTGAAAGCCGCTATAGATGGGGTCAGTTTACAATTACAGAGCCCAGTAGGTTTTTGGAAGAGATTAATGAAGATTTGATTGATAAACCGCGTAAGGTAATTAATGCAAGTCCTTTTGCCGAAAAGAAAACCAGCGAAACCAATATCCCATCCAGGCGAAACCTGAAATCAATTTCTTCTACAAATGGAGATAGTACTCCTTTTGCGGAATCAGATACTGCATCACTGCAAACAGGCATGCAGGTAGAACATCCAAAATTTGGTAAAGGAAAAGTTCTTACTGTTGAAGGTAATGGACCCAATAAAAAGGCAACAGTGTTTTTTAATGGCATAGGCCAGAAAAGTTTGTTACTTAGGTTTGCCAAATTAAAAATTCTGGGATAAAATTATCTTATTCTATGTCATTTATGTTAAACAGCCTTAAATACCGTACTTTATAAACAAATATTAAGTACTTTTGCACAATAATTATTACAAGAAACACTTAGTTTAGTAAAGGAAAGAAATGGAATATAATACAAAAAGAGAAATAATGGCTATTCCTGAATACGGAAGGAATATCCATAAAATGATAGATTATTGTATAAGCATCGAAGACAGAGAAAAGCGCACTAAAACTGCTCATGCAATTGTAAAAGTTATGGGGCAAATGAATACTCCAAATTCAAAAGGAAATGATTTTGAACACAAACTTTGGGATCATTTATTTATAATGTCAGGATTTAATCTTGATATAGATTCACCTTTTCCTGCTCCAAAAAAGGATGAGATAAGTAAAAAGCCAGACAGACTTGCATATTCAAAAAGTGAGGCTAATTACCCTCATTATGGTAAACATATTGAAAGGATTATATCTGCTGTTGCCGACATGGAAGAAGGTGATAAAAAAGATGCAATTGTGCTTTCTATTTCCAATTTCCTTAAAAAAGCATATTTAAACTGGAACAGGGATTCGGTTAATGATGAAACTATACTTAAAAATTTAGAAGAACTATCGAAAGGTAAACTAATTTTGAAGGAAGACTATAACCTGATTTCATCTGCAGAAGCTCTTGCAAAACCCAAAAAACAAAAAAATATCGTTAATAAGAAAGTTTCTCAACAAAAGCCATCTAAGAAAAAATACAAAAGAAGATTTTAGAAATGGGTTCTTTCAGGATTAAAGGCGGAAAGAGTTTATCGGGCAGCATTAAACCACAGGGTGCTAAAAATGAAGCCTTGCAAATTATTTGTGCCGTTTTACTCACAAATGAGGATGTTGTTATTTCTAATGTTCCCGATATCAGGGATGTAAATAAACTTATAGATTTATTAAAAGGACTGGGAGTTAAAGTTGATAAACTTGCTGATAACGAGTTTGTTTTCAACGCATCTAATGTAGATATTAGTAAAGTTTATACTCCTGAATATTATAAAAATGCTTCCAGTATCAGAGGAAGTGTTATGCTTCTTGGACCAATGATTGCTCGTTTTGGAAAAGGTTTTCTACCACAACCAGGGGGAGATAAAATTGGAAGAAGGAGGTTGGACACTCATTTCACAGGACTTCAAAAATTAGGAGCACAATTTAGTTATGATGAACATGAACAGTGTTATCATATAAATGCTGATAAACTTACTGGTGCAGAAATGTTACTCGAAGAAGCATCTGTAACAGGAACTGCTAACATTCTTATGGCAGCTGTTTTAGCCAAGGGTAAAACAACAATTTTTAATGCGGCTTGTGAACCTTATTTGGTACAATTGAGTAAAATGCTCAATAGAATGGGAGCCAAAATTGAAGGAATAGGATCTAATTTATTGAAGATAGAGGGTGTAGAAAAACTTCATGGTACAAACCATACTATGCTTGCTGATATGATAGAGGTTGGAAGTTTTATTGGTCTTGCAGCAATGACGAGATCGGAACTTACAATTAGCGATGTAAAACTTGATGACCTTGGATTAATACCTACTGTTTTTAGAAGACTTGGAGTTAAAGTAGTCCAAAAAGGAAACGATATAT
This sequence comes from Marinilabiliales bacterium, assembly GCA_002869365.1. Classification (GTDB taxonomy): domain Bacteria; phylum Bacteroidota; class Bacteroidia; order Bacteroidales; family F082; genus BM524. The sequence goes on from PKTA01000158.1 coordinate 2,982, forward strand.
TTATCCCTAAACAGGAAAATTATAGTATAGAAAACTATATTGATGGCTCAATTATGAGCATTGCTGATGCCCCTTGGCCTGGTTTTACACCTGACTTAATTAGTATAGTTTTAGTTGTTGCAACCCAAGCCAACGGAAGTGTTTTAATTCATCAGAAAATGTTTGAGAGTCGTTTGTTTTTTGTTGATAAACTGATAGATATGGGGGCCAGAATTATTTTGTGTGACCCTCATAGAGCAACTGTTATCGGCTTAAATCATGAGTTTCCTTTCAAGGGAATAAAAATGACATCTCCTGACATCAGAGCCGGAGTAGCATTGCTTATTGCAGCCCTTTCTGCAACAGGAACAAGCATAATCGATAATATCGAACAGATTGACCGTGGATATCAAAATATCGATCAGAGGTTAAGACAACTTGGTGCTGAAATAGAAAGGGTTTAAACTAACAACTAACAGTTAAAAACTAAATTTAGAAATTATCATTTAGTTGTGTAAGCCATTTATAATTCTGACATATTAAAGCCTTAATTTAATTCAATAAACTTATAATTTTAGCGCACTTATAACTTTAGGCACTTATTACTTTAATAACTGTCAATATGACTGTTTTTAATGCTTGGCAATATATTTGTTTGGCACAAATACCTAATTAATTTTAGAAAATACCATGGGAAAAAAAGAAAAAGAAAATATTAATACAGAAGACAATCACCTTGAGGATGTAAGTTTCGAGGATCAAACTGACGAAAATATTGAAGATCAGTCTGAAGGTAAAGAAAAGGGAAAGAAGTCGAAGAAGAAATCCAAATCTGCAAAAAAATCCGATAATGAATTGCTTGCAGAATATGAGGAGAAATGTAATGAGCTTAATGATAAGTATTTACGACTTTATTCTGAATTCGATAATTACCGTAAACGTACTAGTAAGGAAAGGTTAGATTTATTAAAAACTGCCTCACAGGACATAATGATTGAACTATTACCTGTACTCGACGATTTCGACAGAGCCTTTGTTGCTATGAGTGACAATAATGCACAAGAAGAGTCGGTAAAAGGAGTTGAATTAATATTTAATAAATTATTTACCATATTAAGTCAAAAAGGCTTAGAACCTTTGGAAGCTCAGGGAAAGGAATTTGATACAGACTTTCATGAGGCCATTACGAATATTCCGGCACCAAGTGAGGATATGAAAGGAAAGGTAATTGATGTAGTACAAAAAGGCTATTTGTTGAACGGGAAAATAATTAGGTTCGCTAAGGTAGTAGTAGGTAATTAATAACAATATTTTACATGAGCAAAAGGGATTATTACGACATACTGGGAGTTTCTAAAAATGCTACTGCCGATGAGTTGAAAAAAGCTTATCGCAAAATGGCTATAAAATATCATCCTGATAAAAATCCGGACAATAAAGAGGCAGAAGAAAAATTTAAGGAAGCAGCCGAAGCTTACGAAGTTTTGCGTGATCCGCAGAAGAAGGCACGTTACGATCAATATGGTCATGCCGGCATGTCGGGTTCAGCAGGATTTGGCGGTGGTGGCGGAGGTATGTCAATGGATGACATATTCAGTCATTTTGGAGATATTTTCGGTGGCGCTTTCGGCGGAGGTGGCTTCGGGGGCGGATTCAGCAGCCAGGGAGGAAGACGAACCCGCGTAAATCGTGGTTCAAACCTGAGAGTAAAAGTAAAGCTTACCCTGCCGGAAATTGCTAATGGCGTTGAGAAAAAGATAAAACTTAAAAAATATGTTCCCTGTGATTCTTGTAATGGTAGCGGTGCTGAGCGCGGAAGTGGTAAGTCGACATGTACAACATGTAATGGCCATGGTCAGGTAAGGCAGGTTACCAATACTTTCCTGGGACAAATGCAAACAACTTCTACTTGTCCTACTTGTAATGGTGAAGGGGAAATAATCACTAATAAATGTAATGTTTGCCACGGAAATGGTATAGTAAAAGGTGATGATGTAGTTTCCATAAAAATCCCAGCCGGCGTTGCCGAGGGTATGCAACTTTCTGTAAGCGGTAAGGGTAATCATGCTGCACGTGGAGGTGTTCCCGGTGATTTATTGGTACAAATAGTGGAGGAGGAGCATCCTGATTTAATTAGAGATGAAAATAATCTCCTTTACGACCTATATATCAATTTTGTTGATGCTGCTCTTGGTACAACAGTGGAAGTACCTACCATTGATTCGAAAGCTAGAATAAAAATTACACCTGGTACTCAGGGAGGCAAAGTACTTCGACTTAAAGGTAAAGGAATACCCGATGTAAACGGTTATGGCAGAGGAGATATTCTTGTAAATGTAAATATCTGGACTCCCAGAACTTTAAGCAAAGAAGAGGCGGAAATACTTGAAAAACTTAGAAATTCTCCTAACTTTAAACCTGCACCAAGTGCAAAGGATAGAAGTTATTTCGATAGAATGAGAGAGTTTTTTAGTTAGTTGAATTCACCAGGATAAAATATTTTCTAAATGTATGCACTTGAGGCACTAAACGTTAGTAAAACTTATATAAATCATAAAGCACTTGATGATGTAAGCATTCAGGTTGCAGATCAGAGTATCTTCGGATTACTTGGTCCCAATGGAGCAGGTAAAACTACCCTAATCAGAATAATTAACCAGATATCGGTTATGGATGAGGGTAAAATTCTTCTCAACGGGAAAAAAATAAAACCCTCAGACACCTCATTAATAGGTTATCTTCCGGAGGAAAGAGGCCTTTATAAAAAAATGAAAGTTGGGGAGCAGGCGGTTTATCTTGCTCAACTAAAGGGTCTTAAGCGTAATGATGCCACTCGCGAACTTAAAAAATGGTTCGAAAAATTCGAAATTGGTGGCTGGTGGAATAAAAAGGTAGAAGAACTTTCTAAAGGTATGCAACAAAAAGTGCAATTTATTGCAACGGTAATGCACCACCCCAAATTACTAATCTTCGATGAACCTTTTAGTGGTTTCGATCCAATAAATGTTAATCTGCTTAAGCAGGAAATTTTAAATCTGCGTGATGAGGGTGCAACAGTTATTTTCTCAACCCATAACATGGCTTCAGTTGAGGAACTCTGCGATAATATTGCACTTATTAATAAGTCGAAGGTTATTTTATCGGGAGAAATTAGTGAGGTTAAAGAAAAGTATAAACCTAATATTTATAAAATTGATTATAAGCCTTTAGGCGAAATCAGCCTTGATAATACGAAGTTTGAAATTGTTTCAACAGAAACTTTTAAGGGAATTAATTCATCTAAAATAAGATTGTTAAATGGTTCGGATTCGACAGACTTGATCGACAAGATGAATTCACAATGTGAAATAAAATCCTTTAACGAAATATTACCAAGTATAAACGATATTTTTATCAGTGAAGTGGAAGGAACGGATATTTCTGCCCGATATTAAACAGATGATGATAATAAAATAAAAAGTCGTGAATAAAATTTTTCTAATCATACAACGTGAATATCTCAGCAGGGTGAGAAAAAAGTCGTTTATTATAATGACTATTCTTGGACCTGTATTGATGGCAGCCATGGTAATTCTTCCGGCATTTCTTGCCGATTGGAGCGAAGCAACCCAAAAAAATGTTGCTGTACTGGATGAAACAGGCTGGTATTACGAGAAATTTAAAGACCAGGATAATATTAGTTTTTATCATGTTCACAACGATTTGGAAACTGATAAAGAAAAGGCACTTTACGAAAAAGGCGACTTATTACTCTATATTCCTAAAACTGAGCTGAATATTCCTGTGTATGCTGAATTATTCTCCACCAAGCAGGCAGGATTAAATTTAACGTCTTATATAAAGTCGGTAATGAAAACCGAAGCAGAAAACAAAAAATTACTTGCTTCCGGTATCGATCCTAAAGTAATAAAATCATCAAAAGTTAATATCAACCTTTCAACAATACGTGTTGAGGAAGGTGGTGTAGAAAAGAAAAGTAATACCGAAGTTGAAGTTGGGCTTGCAATTTTCGCAGGATTGATGATTTATTTTTTCATTTTCATGTTTGGAGCGCAGGTCCTAAAAGGTGTTATGGAAGAAAAACAAAACCGTATAGTAGAAGTAATTCTTGCATCGGTAAAACCTTTCCAGTTAATGATGGGGAAAATAGTTGGCATTGCCCTGGTAGGACTTACTCAATTCCTTTTATGGATAGTTCTTACGGGTGTGTTTTTAGGTATTTTCCAATCGGGAATATTTGGTGGAAATACTGATGCATTGAGTATGTTTTCATCACAAAGTCAAATAGCAAATACTGCTACACCAGTTAATGGAGCAGATCCTTTTGCCATGGTTACTGAAATAATTACAAGTATAAATTTCAAAACCATGATATTCAGTTTCTTATTTTATTTCCTTGGTGGATATTTACTGTTTGCTTCATTATTTGCGGCTATTGGTGGTGCTGTCGATCATGATGCAGATACACAACAGTTTATGTTCCCGGTTTCAATACCTTTAATATTTTCTGTTGCATTATCGGGATTAATTATTAATCAGCCTGATAGTAATTTATCGGTTTTCCTATCCATGTTCCCTCTAACATCGCCGGTAATTATGATGATTCGTATTCCTTTCGGAGTTCCCATTTGGCAGTTAGCCACTTCTATGAGCCTGCTTATTGTTGGTTTTGTAATCTCAACATGGATGGCTGGAAAAATATATCGTACAGGTATTCTAATGTATGGACAGAAAGTTAATTATGCCATAATGTGGAAGTGGTTGAGACACTGAGACTTGAGTTAGAACTAATTACTGTAGAGTGAATACTGTAGGATGATGAATTATGATTTACATGTGATATACACAAAATCAGCAAAATGACAAATTATGAATATAATAAATAACAAATTACACCTATTATGTAAATTGTAATATTAAAATTGTTAAATGTCAAATATTATTCTAATTTTGCACCCTCAAAAATTTGAAGTAAAATAATTAATAAAGTTTACAAATGCAGAACAGAGGAGCTATAAAGTTTTTTGCAATCGCCTTTGCATTGGTTTGTTTATATCAACTTAGTTTTACTTTTTTCGCTTATCGCGCAGAAGGAAATGCTAAGGATTATGCTGTAAATGAAACTGCTCAGCAACTGGCAAAAGATTTGGCCAATGGAGACGAAGTAATGGAATCATATCTATTCGATTCTATCTCCCAAAAAAGAGAAAAATATTATCTCGACAGCATTGCCAATGTTGTTGTGTATAATTTAGGTGTTGCAAAATATACCTATAATGATGTAAAAGAGCGTGAAATCAACCTTGGTCTCGACCTGAAAGGTGGAATGAACGTAACTCTGGAAGTTTCCGTTGCTGATATCGTCAACGCTTTATCAGGAAATAGTCAGGATCCGGTTTTCCGTCAAGCCATGACTCTTGCCCATCAAAAACAAAAAAACAGTGGTGAAGATTTTGTAACTCTGTTTGGTGAGTCATTTAATGAAGTTGATCCAAATGCTCGTTTGGCTTCAATATTCTTGTTCGAATTTAAGGACAAAGGTATTACTACCAGTTCTACAAATGCTGAAGTACTTCAGGTTATCAGAACAGAAGCAGAAGGTGCTATCGACAGATCTTTCCAGATTCTTCGTACTCGTATCGACCGCTTTGGTGTTGCCCAGCCTAATATTCAAAAACTTGCCACATCAGGACGTATCTTAATTGAACTACCTGGTATTAAAGACCCTGAGCGTGTAAGAAAATTATTACAGGGAACAGCAAAACTAGAGTTCTGGGAAACTTATAACTTCTCTGAAGTATATACTTATTTCGACGAAGCCAACAGAAGGCTCAAACAAGAGATGAGTGTAGAAGAAAGTATTGCTGATGAAGGTGTTGGAGAATCTCCACTAGAAGCCGATTCTCAGAAAGAAACTGTTGAAGCAGAAAAAAGTAATGATATTGCAGAAGCTATTGAAAATGTAGCAGACACTTCTTCAAACGAACTATTAAATCAGATAGAATCTGATACATCTGCAGCAAATAATGACGCTAATTTTGAGCAATACGCTAAAGATAATCCTCTTTATGCATATTTAATGCCTTCTTATAGCACTGACGAAAACGGAAGACCATTTGCAGTTAAAACTGCAAGAGTTGGTATTGCTGCCATAAAAGACACTGCACGCATAAATAATATGCTTAGCAAAGTAAAAGATGTTTTTCCAAGGGAAATGCGTTTGGTTTGGAGTGTTAAACCAAATCCTGAAACTCCTGACCTATTGGAACTTGTTGCTTTAAAAGCAAGTTCAAGAGATGGTAGTGCAGCTATGGCAGGTGATGTTATTGCCGATGCCCGTCAGGATTATGGTCAAAACGGTGAAGTAACTGTTGACCTTCAGATGGACTCACAAGGTGCTAAAATCTGGAAAAGATTAACCGGAGAAAACGTAGGTAGACAAATAGCAATCGTTCTTGACGATTATGTATATTCATTCCCAGTTGTAAATGATGAAATCCCAAGTGGACGTTCAACAATTTCAGGTGGTGGAATGACCATAGAAGAAGCACAAGACCTTGCAAATATTCTTAAAGCCGGTAAATTACCTGCTGCTGCTCGTATTGTTGAGGAAAATGTTGTAGGTCCTTCTTTGGGTCGTGAAGCTGTAACCTCCGGAATGAACTCTTTCATTCTTGCCTTTATATTGGTATTGGCATATATGATAGTTTATTATAGCCGTGCCGGTGTAGTAGCTAACATTGCTCTTGTAACAAATATTTTCTTCCTGTTTGGTGTACTTGCTTCAATAGGAGCAGTTCTTACCTTGCCGGGTATGGCAGGTATCGTTCTTACTTTAGGTATGGCGGTAGATGCCAACGTAATTATCTACGAACGTATTAAAGAGGAGGTCCGGGCCGGAAAAGGAATGCAATTGGCAATTGTTGACGGTTATAAAAATGCCTACTCAGCAATTGTTGATGGTAACGTTACAACACTGTTAACAGGTATTGTACTTTATATATTTGGATCAGGTCCTGTTCAGGGTTTTGCAACCACTCTTATTATTGGTATTCTTTCATCGTTGTTTACAGCCATTTTTATTACCAGAATGACTTTCACATGGATGCAGAAAAAGAATATGCCTATTACATTTGCAAGTAAAGCAACTGCCAATGTTCTTTCCAAAGCAAACTTCAATTTTATTTGAAGCAGAAAGAAAGCATATTTCATTTCACTTGCTCTTATCGTTATAAGTATTGGTTCTTTAGCAACCCACGGATTAAATTATGGTATCGACTTTACAGGAGGTAGAACTTACCTTGTTCGTTTCGACCAGAATGTAAATACTGTTGATGTTAGAAAATCACTTACGGAATCCTTTGATAATGTAGCACCTGAGGTGAAGACATTTGGTTCCAGCAACCAGATTAAAGTAACCACAAAATATCTTATTGATGACGAAGGGACAGAAGTTGATTCCATTATCCAGTCAAAATTATTTGCCGGATTAAAAACATACTACTCAACAGAGATAAAATATAGTGACTTTTCAAGTGATACAGAAGGAGATAATAAACTACTTGGTATTTTAAGTTCACAGAAAGTTGGACCAACGATTGCAGATGATATCAGAAATAAAGCATTATTTGCAATTTCATTCGCTCTTATTCTAATCTTTGCATATATAGCAGTTAGATTTAGAAAATTGCAATATGGTTTAGCAGGTGTTGCAGCATTGTTCCACGATACACTTATTACTTTGGGTATGTTCTCACTGTTCTATTCAATAATGCCATTTAGTATGGAAGTGGATCAGGCATTTATTGCTGCCATCCTTACAATTATTGGATACTCGATTAACGACACCGTAATTATTTTCGACCGTATCAGGGAAAATAATTTCTTATTCCCTAAACATAAATTGATAGATAATATTAATACTGGACTAAACTCTACCCTGGCACGTACCATTAACACTTCTGGTACTACCATAGTAGTATTATTAATGATCTTTGTCTTTGGTGGAGAAGTAATTCGTGGTTTTGTTTTCGCATTGTTAGTAGGTATTTTAATAGGTACTTATTCATCATTGTTCACTGCCAGTCCGATTGTTTACGATTTACTTGGAGGAAGTAAATCAGATGCTTTGAAAGACAAGAAAGAAAGTGAAGCCAAGTCGAAGCGTAAGAAATAATTATAAAATATAAATAATTTAGCCCTGTCATGATTAGTTTCACGACGGGGCTTTTTTTTACTATTTTTGCAATGATATATAAAACAAAATTGTGACTCTACTTTTTTTTGATTTTGGCTCAGGAGAAATTCTACTAATTTTATTGGTAGTATTTTTAGTTTTCGGACCTGATAAAATTCCGGAGTTGGCACGTAATCTGGGTAAAGTAATAAACGATGTAAAACGTGCATCAGAAGATATAAAAACTGAAATAAATAAAGAAGCCGACAGAAAAGAAAGAGAGAAAAGGCTCGAAGAATATAAGAATAATATAGGCCTTGAAGAGGTGGATGAAGTTGAAGAGAATAATGCTGAAAGTAAAGACGAAATAGAACTTCCTGATATTGATGAAGGACCTGAAAATTCTGCTAAAAGGAAATCATAATTTAGGTTTTTGTACGTTGTTGATAAACAAGAAATGAATATAATTAAAATAATGTCGAAGAATTCATTAAAACTAGCGGTAATAAGTATACTTTTTATACTGCCTACTATATTGTTTGCTCAACGTAATCCTGCTAAAGCTGCCGATGAAGCCTTTAATGCCTTACAATATTCTGTTGCCATCGATAAATATAAGAAAGCATATACAAAAGTAAAGAGAAACAAAGAGGAAAAGAATCGCATTACTTCTCAACTTGCTGAATGTTATAGGCTTACAGCAAACTATAAAAGAGCTGAAATTTCTTATAAAATGCTTGTAAAGAGGGATTGGGACAGAAAACATCCTATTGTTTTACTTCGTTATGCTGATATGTTAAAGATTAACGGCAAGTATGAAGAGGCCATTGAACAGTATCACGCTTATATGGAAAGAGAGCCGGATGATCCACGTGGAAAAGCAGGTGCAGAATCTGCAGCATTAGTTGAAGAATGGATAGAAAATCCCTCAAAATATGAGGTCAGTAATATAAAAAAGATAAATTCAAGAGAATCGGATTTTGCAGCAGCATTTACAAGTTCTAACTATAATGAAATTGTTTTTGGGTCTACACGTGATGGTGCAACAGGTAAACTAACTGATGAATGGACAGGGGAAAACTTTAGTGATCTCTTCGTTGCGAAACTTGATAGAAAAGATGAATGGTCGGCACCAGTTTTATTGGATAAATCGGAAACCGTTAATACAAAAGCAAACGAAGGAACTCCTGCCTTGAGCAGCGATTTTAAAACCTTGTATTTTACACGTTGCCACAATGATGCTAAACGTGAATCCGGTTGCCAAATATATAAATCACGCCGCTCCGGTCGTAACTGGCAGAAACCTGAAATGGTTGAAATTAATGGTATTGATACTATGTCGACAATAGGACAGCCAACAGTAAGCGAAAGCGAATTGTTACTTTATTTTTCCTCTCCGAGAAAAGGAGGATTTGGCGGAAAAGATATATGGGTTGCCATGCGTGATTCAAAAACCGATGCTTTTAGCAGACCTTTGAATATAGGAGATGTTGTAAACACTCCAGGAGATGAAATGTTTCCATTCCTGAGAAATGATACAATTTTGTATTTTGCCTCCGATGGTCATGGTGGAATGGGCGGACTGGATATTTTTATGACAACTATTGATACTGCAGGAAAATGGGGAGAACCGGTTAATTTAAAATATCCAATTAACTCTTCTTACGATGATTATGCTATTATTTTTCATCCTGAAGAAGAGTATGGTTATTTGAGCTCAAACAGGAAAGGAAGTAGAGGAGAGGACGATATTTGGTATTTTATTGAACCTCCTTTGTTATTCACTATTTCAGGAACTGTTACCGACAACCGTACATTGTTTGCCGTTGAAAATGCAAATGTTCAACTCGTTGGATCAAATGGCGTTTCTGTTTCTACTATTACAAATCCTGAAGGATTTTTTAAATTTGGAAATAGTCAGGTGGATGCAAATACAACCTACGATATAATTGTTCGTAAGCCTAATTACCTCAATAGCAAAGCTACACTTACTACTGTTGGTGTAGAATTCAGTAAGGATTTTGAAAAAAATATTGTTTTAAATCAAATTCCGGCAGAACCTGTTGTGTTGCCCGACATATTATATGATCTGGCCAAATGGGATTTAAAACCTCAGTATCAGGATTCCCTGCAAGGACTTATTCAAACTCTGCGAGATAATCCTAATTTGGTAATAGAATTGGCATCGCACACCGATATCAGAGATTCGGATGAAAGAAATGATGTGCTTTCGCAAAGAAGAGCCCAATCGGTTGTAGATTATTTGATTATAAGAGGAATAGAGCCAGGAAGATTGGTTGCTAAGGGATATGGTGAAAGGGCTCCGAGAAAACTCAAAACATCAAAAACTTTAGATGGAATTACTTTTGAAGAAGGGACTGTTCTTGATGAAGATTTTATAAATTCCCTGTCGACAGAAAAAGAAAAAGAGTTTGCTCATCAATTAAACAGAAGAACCGAATTCAGAGTTCTCAGAAAGGATTTTGTTCCTTCCTCATCTAATATAGATATAAATGATTTAAATGTGCTCATTAACCCTGAGGATAATTCTGTAATGTTTAAGGAGGAAACTAATACAGGTACATTTATTTCTACTAGTGTAGTATTAGGATATTATGAAAAGTTTGCTTACGACAGGCATTCGGAGGCAATGATTTCGCTCGATAAGGCATTGATGTTGCTGAAAGGTGGTGCTATTGGTAAAGAAGATTTTGAAGGTGATCCTACAGAAATTCTGGTGGAGAATTCAATTAGAGACAATGCAATAATTGTGATTCCTGAAATAACAATAGCAAATAAAACTGTTAACGACTTAAAAGTAAAAGTAAAACATAATATTCGTTACGGTCTTGTTTTAGGCGATTCTGCACTAAAGTTGTTCGGAGATTTTAAATTTGATAAGACGACTCATAAATTAACTTTTGATTAATGAAATCTCAATCCAGATACGATAAAAGAGGAGTTTCTGCATCGAAAGAAGATGTGCATTCAGCAATAAAGAATCTTGATAAAGGTTTGTTTCCCAATGCATTTTGTAAGGTAATACCTGATGTTTTGGGGGGAAGTGATGATTATTGTAATATTATGCATGCCGATGGAGCCGGCACAAAATCTTCCCTGGCTTATCTTTATTGGAAGGAAACCGGTGATATTTCCGTTTGGAAAGGTATAGCACAGGATGCCATTGTAATGAATACAGATGATTTACTTTGTGTTGGAGCAACGGATAATATTCTTTTATCCTCTACTATAGGTAGAAATAAAAACCTGATTCCCGGTGAGGTAATTGCTGAAATAATAAATGGAACCGAATCGTTTTTAGCAAAGATGAGAGAACTCGGAGTTAATATGATATTAACAGGAGGTGAAACTGCAGACGTAGGCGATTTGGTAAGAACAATTATAGTTGATAGTACCGTAACAGCTAGAATTCGCAAAGAAGATATTATAGAAAATAATATTAAGCCGGGAGATGTAATTGTTGGATTGTCATCTTCAGGACAAGCATCTTACGAGGATGAATACAATGGAGGAATGGGTAGCAATGGTCTTACTTCTGCTCGTCATGATGTTTTTTCAAAATATATTGCTAAAAAGTATCCGGAAAGTTTTGACCCTTCAATTCCTGAAGATTTAATATATTCGGGTAATATGAAATTAACCGATAAGACTGAAGTTGATGGAGTTGATGCCGGTAAACTTGTTTTGGCACCCACAAGAACTTTTGCTCCGATAATTAAAGAAATACTAAGTAAGTATCGCAGGCAAATAAATGGATTAATCCACTGCAGTGGAGGTGCACAAACAAAAGTATTGCATTTTGTTGATAATCTGCATATTATAAAAGATAATCTATTTGAAACTCCGCCTTTGTTTAAACTTATTAAGCAACAATCAGGCACTGAATGGAAGGAAATGTACAAAGTTTTCAATATGGGTCACCGGATGGAATTATATGTTCCTAAGGATATTGCACAAGATATTATTGAAATATCCAAATCGTTTAATGTGGACGCCCAAATAGTTGGAAAAGTAGAGTTAAACAATTCAAAGAAACTTACTATTAAATCGCAATATGGCGAGTTTGTTTATTAGTCAACAAAAATAAACTTGTTATTTTTTAGTTTTAAATTCCAGTTCGTTTAGATGTTCCATCTTTTTACGTTCTAAAAATTCCTTAATTCCTTCCAGATGTACTTTCACTTGTTTATTACCAAACTCATAGCATTTACTGACCAAACCATCAAGGAAATCACGATCGTGAGAAACAACAATTAATGTACCATCGAAGTCGAGTAAAGCTTGTTTCAAAATATCTTTTGAGCGCATGTCGAGATGATTTGTAGGTTCGTCAAGGATTAGTAAATTAACTGGCTCAAGTAATAATTTTACCATAGCTAAACGAGTTCTCTCACCACCTGAAAGAATTTTTACTTTTTTGTCCCAGTCGTCACCTCCAAACATAAATGCACCTAAAATATCCTTTATTTTAGTCCTGATGTCACCTTTAGCAATATCATCAATTGTTTGAAAAACACTAAGGCTTTCGTCGAGTAGAGATGCCTCATTTTGGGCAAAATAACCAACCAGGGTATTATGTCCTAACTTAAGGTTGCCCTCATGCTTAATTTGACCCATAATTGCTTTTACCAAGGTTGATTTACCTTCACCATTTTTACCTACAAAAGCAATTTTTTCACCTCGCTGAATACTAAAATTTGCCTCTTTAAACACTAAATTATTATTGTATGATTTAGCAACATCTTCAGCAATTACAGGATAACTACCTGATCGTGGTGATGGAGGGAATTTCAATTTCAGATGCGAGATATCAATTTCGTCAACCTCAAGAATTTCTAACTTTTCAAGCATTTTTACTCTTGATTGCACTTGAAGTGTTTTTGAATAAGTCCCTTTAAATCTGTCAATAAATACTTGTGTATCAGCAATAAATTTCTTCTGTTCATCAAACGCCTTCTGTTGCTGGACTCTCCTGTCTCTTCTAAGTTCAAGATATTTACTATAATTTACTTTGTAATCGTAAATTTTTCCCATAGTTATTTCAATGGTACGTGTTGTAATATTGTCGACAAACGCACGGTCGTGAGAAATTATAATAACAGCCTTAGCACTATTTATTAAAAATTCTTCAAGCCATTGCACCGATTCAATATCGAGATGGTTAGTAGGCTCGTCAAGAAGTATTAAATCGGGATCTTGTAAAAGTATTTTTGCAAGTTCAATACGCATCCGCCATCCTCCACTAAAATCGCTGGCTGGTCTTATAAAATCATTTCTTTCAAATCCAAGACCAAGGAGTATTTTTTCCACTTCGGCATCATAGTTAATTTCGCCCTGACTGTAAAGTTTTTCACTGAGATCAGAAACCTTTTCTATTATTTCGTAATATTCTGCCGACTCATAATCAGTTCTGGTAGTAAGTTGAGAATTTAATTCGTTCAATTCTGTTTGCATATCTTGCATCTCACCAAAAGCCTGAGCTGCTTCCTGAAAAACTGTGCGGTCACTTTCGGCCATCATGTGCTGTGGCAAATAAGCTATAACGGCATCCTTTGGAGCAGAAATTTTACCTCTGCTAGGACTCTGAACACCGGCAATTATCTTTAATAGTGTAGATTTTCCAGCACCATTTTTCCCCATAAGTGCAATACGGTCCTTCTCGTTTACAACAAATGAAATATCTTTAAAAAGTGTGGTACCTCCAAACTCAACTGCCAGTCCGTCAATAGAAATCATTAAAATATATTTATGAAAATTAAGTCGGCGAAGATAAGCTTTCAATCACAATATGCTAATAGTATTTTTATAACTAATGATTCATATTAAATATAGCAAAGTGGATGGAGCAAACTTGCAATAGGAAGCGATGCTAGTAATCAGATATAATTAATATTTAAAACAATTTATTGCAGATAACCAAAGTGTTGTATGATTCAAACCTTATGAATCAAAGCAATTAACAATCATTTCATATAATGGAATATTAAATTATTAATTGCCTTGAAACATTATTGGCTAAAAATACTAGAACAAAATATTGAATTATTGAAGTTAAGCTAGATTTTTACAATCTTTCCGGTTAAGGTTGTATTTCCAAATTGAATTGTGTAGAAATAATAACCTTTTGGCACAGGATTTCCTTTAATATCTTTACCATCCCACTTGCTTGAATAGTTACCTTTACCTGAAATATTTTCTTCTGACACCTTAATAACTCTTCCAAAGGCATCAAAAATACGTATTGTTGCTTTCTCGAAATTACTATAATTTACATTAAAGTGTAAGATAGTTTCCGATATAAATGGATTTGGAGATGCATAAGTATTATTGTCATTGGCTAGGGAGCTGCTGTTTTCATATTCAATGAAAGTTGTTCCTCCACCACCACCTCCGGTATATGATGTAAATGGGCTCATTACATTATAACAAATACTAATATCAATAATTTCTTCTTTAATTTCTTCTGCTTCAGATGAACCTTCTTCATAAGTATGATATAATACAAACAAATTATCCATTTTTTTCTTTGCCCAAATTTTGGTTAGGAATTGATTGTTTGGAATAGTTGTGTCTGCCAGATTAACGTTATAATTATAAGTTATAGGCTGTCCAAAGGCTTCTCCACTAAGATTCACATTTATATTAGTTGCTGAGTCGTATCTTCCAACCGCTATTAATTGTTGTCCAAGGTAAAGATTGTCAAGAGGATCTGGGAATATTTCACTTAATACGGGTGGTGTTACATCCATAGATGTGTTTATCAGAACAGGATTTCTAATTTTTCTATAGAATTTGGTAATTACTTCTTCTAACTCATTATTACCTAAAAACTCGCTTAACCCATTATTTTGAGATGCAATTTGAGAAAGTAAATTTTCATTTGTAAAATCACCAATTCCAAATGTATGAATCTGGAGATTATTTACTTCATTAGTTGCTATCAAATCCTGTATATGGGTTAAAATGCCTTCTGTATCTGTAATTCCTGTTGTAGCTTCTCCATCAGTCAGAAAGATTATAATATTTGCAAGAGTAGTGTCATTAGACGCAAAATCAGGAATTGCAGTTGAAAATGCTCCTGATATATTTGTCATGCCGCCATCAATAATATTATCAATATAATCAAGGGCTGCAGATTGAGATGATAAATCAAAGACAACATGATCCTCAAAAAGATTGGAAACATCTGAAGCAAAATCAACAATATTAAAATAATCACCTTCGTTTAGGTTCTCTACAATATATGTCGCTGCATCTCTTGCCTGAACTATCTTGGTTCCACTCATGCTTCCTGAACGGTCAATAATCAATGTAAATACCTTATCAATAACTTCCGATTGAGGATCTGGTTCAACAATAAAAGTGAAAAAGCCATTTCCAAACTCATCGCAGTTAAATGCAGTATCCGTTATAAAGGTACTGTAAGAAAATAAGCCTAAATCATCAGGGCTTAATTCATATTTAGCCTCATAATTTGTTGTGGCTGCAGTTTCGTATTCCGAATAATTGAAATTACCCACACTATCATTAAAAAATATGCTATCCGGCTGATGACTCAGCATTTCTAAATTGGTAATAATACGTTGGGATTCGAGAGTAAAATTAATTTTTTGGTATTCCAATACTTCAGACTGTATTAATGAGTAATCGTTTGGATATTCAAAATTCACCTCGTAAAAGTCATAGGGAAGTAGTTGAACATAAGTTAATTCTATTATTAATGTGGAGTCGTTCCATATTGAATCTTCCAGGGGGAAAAATAATGGAGTGTCTCCAAGAAACTCTTGTAGATTTACATTTCCGCCTCCTCCACCTGGTAGCGTTGTATCCTGAGGTGATGGTGAGATATTTGCAGAATACCATTCTCCGCCAAGTTTCCATCTCAAACCTATACCATTGGCATTTTCTGCCAAAGGAAATGCATATTTAATTTTTGTTTTTTCTCCGGTATTGTTTAAGAATTTTTGAGTAGCTGTTACAATTGCTATTTGATCGTAAACATTTACCTGTACATCAGAACTTATTAACTTAAAGTATTCACTGGTACTTGCATTTTTAATTGCAACTCCATTTGCATGGATGAGGTTAGTAGCGAAAATCGTAACTAGCAAGAGTAGAAATGATAATTTTTTCATGGCGATATAGTTTTAAAGGTTTTTATGCATAATTCTACTCATACTGGAAGGTATTGAGTTTTATTATGTTGTATATTTACATGACAGTTAAAATGTAAATTACCCTTACTGGAATTTAAATATTCCTTAAAATAAATATTATTCGACTTTGAGTTTATTTTATAAATTGCAACTTAAATGACAATTGAAAAAAAATGAAAATTTGGGAGTTTATATATTCGAAACTTAAAAAAGACATTGAAGTTGTCCTTATGATTGTTATCTCTTCAAAAGGTACCAGTCCTGGACATAATGGTTTTAAAATGGCTGTGGCCGATGATGGTAAGCTTCAGGGAAGCCTGGGAGGTGGCTTAACGGAATATGAAATGGTGGAACTGGCAAAAAAACAATTTAAAAAGCGAAACTATGTTTTCAAAAAAACACAGATAGATAATTCCCCTAATCTAAAAAACCCAGATGAAATATTGAATACCGGAAGTCAGCAAATTGCATTTTACCTTTTCGATAAAACCTATATGCCTTTAATTGAATCCATATCAAAGGCTACTACAGGAAAATTGGTTTTCAGTCATCAGGGAATACTCTTTAACCGGGAATTGGTTGCCACTAAACAATACGAAAGTAAAATAATTGACGATAAACAATGGACATTTACTGAACGAATTGGCTTTAGCCATTATCTCTATATTTTTGGAGGCGGCCATATTAGTGTTGAACTAAGTTTAATATTTAAAAGGCTCGGATTTCATATTACTGTTTTAGATGACAGAGATAAAACTCTTAATAGTTTTAAGCAGAATAATTACGCAAACTCCAGGAAAATAATATCCTATAAAAAGGCCTCAAAATATGTTCCTGGCGGAGATAATGTTTATGTCGTTATAATGACATTTGAGCATAAGAATGATCATAAAGTTCTAAAACAAATGTTGAACAAAAACATTAAATATCTTGGGATGATGGGAAGTAAAAGTACTGTTGATTCTGTTTACAAAAAGCTTATTAAAAAAGGATATGATAAAGGCGACTTTGAAAAAGTGGATGCTCCCATCGGAATTAGCATAAACAGTAAAACAGCAACTGAAATAGCCATCAGCATAGCTGCAAAAATTATTCATGTAAAAAATTCTGAAAAAATTTAATCGACAAACAGATCTTTATGCTGAGCATAATTTTCCCACTTTTCTAGAACGAGTGTCATATCTTCAGGTAATTCCGATTCGAACCGAAGAGTTTTACCACTTGTTGGATGTACAAAGCCCAAAATATAGGCATGCAATGACTGACGTGGAATTATTTTAAAACAATTTTGAATGAATTGTTTATATTTTGTAAATGTCGTGCCCTTAAGTATCTGATCCCCACCGTATTTCTCATCGTTAAACAATGGGTGTTTAATATGACTAAAGTGGGCTCTAATTTGGTGAGTTCGTCCTGTTTCCAGTTTACACTCAACAAGGCTAACATAACCAAAACGCTTTAATACTTTATAATGAGAAATCGCATGTTTGCCATATTCACCATTAGGGAAAACGGTCATTTTTCTTCGGTCTTTTAGGCTTCTGCCAATATGACCCTCTATAGAGCCTTCCTCTTCCTCAAAATCACCCCATACCAAAGCCTGATATTTTCTTTCAATGCTATGGTCATAAAACTGTTTGCCAAGTTTTGTTTGAGCCATTTCATTTTTGGCGATAATTAACAATCCTGATGTATCCTTATCAATTCTGTGTACCAAATAACCAAAACCATTTTCAATATTTTGATTAGTTTTTTCGAAATAATACATTAGTCCGTTAAGCAAGGTAGAATCTTCGTTACCAAAGCCGGGATGTACAACTAAACCAGCCTGTTTGTCAATAATAATAACATCGTCGTCTTCAAATACAATGTTTAACTCCAGTTCCTGAGGGAAGATGTCTACTACCTTAGGGGGAGTTGACATTACCACAATTACAACATCACCGGGTTTAACCTTATAATTCGACTTAACAACTTTGTCATTTACAAGTACATTCCCCGCTGTAGCAGCCTGTTGTACTTTATTACGAGAAGCGTTTTCGATTCTGCTCTGTAAAAACTTATCCACCCTTAGTGGCGATTGACGAGGGTCGGCAACAAATTTATAGTGTTCATATAATTCACCAGTATCTTCAGTACCGTCTATTTTTTCCTCAATCATATTAGTTTTTTATGAGTTTTGAACTGAAAACACTTTTTCCGTCTGTAATTTTAACAATATAAATACCTCTTGATAAGTTGCTTATATTAAAACTTCCCTTAATTCCTTTTTGCCAAAAAACCTTAGAACCATAGATATTATAAATGCTAATTATTGCCTCCTCTGTATTGGAAACATTAGTAAGATCAAGACTGAATTTAGTTTGAGCCGGGTTTGGAAATAATTTAATGTTTGAAGTATGGGTTTTGTTCTCATCAGTTCCAAAAACATACTCACCACCTATGCTGCCAATAATTGGACGCATCATTAAACTACCTTCAAAACTACTTTGAAACCAAACATCGTCAGCCGTATAAAAAAGATTGTTTGCACTGTTAGCATGTGTATCGAAACCAACATTTAGTGAACCTGATTCAAACTGTTCCCAACCAATGTAAAATGTTCCGCTTAAAACTTTGGGTTCATCAAACAAATAGGTATAAAATTTATATAGTCCATCATTCCATTTTGGTTCAAGGTTCTGCTGTCGGAGTACAATTTCTCCTGGTTTGCCATTATTATCCTGAAAAACAAGCAGGTCGAACGGAATTTCATTATTGTTGTTAAGTGTTTTGTTGAAATACATCTGAACACCATAAATAGTGTCGGGTGTGCTCAAATTAAATCTATATCCAACCATTGCTCCTGCATATTCATTGCCATAGCCTCTTTCTGGTGTGCCATCATCATATGCATAATAATTATAAAATCCCTGACGATATATTATTGAGTCAACCAAAATGTTTGTCTCCGATGAATCGCTTATGTAGTGTTTAATGATGTAGGATGCAGTATCTATATTAAAATCGAAGTTGAAAGGGTAAGTAGGAGGGCATGCATGTGCCGCGCCGCAGCCTGTTTCACAATTTTGAAATCCATAGGAATAGAAAGGTGGTAAGTTGCAACTTCCTCCATCATAATATGAACTGTAACTGCCATTTACCTGTTGCAAAGAATAAGAGTATTTTGTGTTGTGGCCAACCTTGTCAAGATTAGATATAAACATTTCAAAATCAGGCTTTAAGGTGTTGGTAGGTGCGTCTGCTCTATATTGCTTATAGGGCATTACCTCGTATTTCTTTAAGAAACTTGGGGCCCTTTCTGAAAATACCAGTTTGCGATAAGTAGTATCCGAATTTTTTCTATCGTAATTTAAATAAACATAATCCAGATTCCACTGATCAACATTACTTTTCCATGTGGGATGAACATCATCGGCTATACTTGCATAATTCCTGAATCTAAACTGGAAATCTTTAGTGAAAAATATTGTATCTGTAATAGGTATCATTACCTGGAGAAAATCTCTGCCATAAGTTCCCTGAAATTGTGCCAACGACATTCCTTCTGTACTCCAAACTTTTTCCCAAACATATTCAGGTTTCATAACAGAATCGCAAATAACTTTAACCCACTGATCACCAGCTGTTAATGTAGAATAATTTATTACGTATAAATTCTCATTACAACCTGGGGGCGACCATAAAGTATCTCCTGAGAATAAAGTATCTGTATTATAATAGTTTAAATAATATTCTACGTTAACATCTATTGAATCATAAAAAGCAAAAATCGTATCTCCTGTGGGATGGCTCAACTCAAGAACCAATGTGTCCCAGGCTTCAGGTTTTTCTCCTCTTCCCTGAGGCTGATAGTAAAAGCTAAGGTATATCGAATCGGCAGGACTTAACTTAACTGCAACTGGGTTGAAAACCGAATCTAGCCTTATGGGTTTAGAGGTAAGGAAATCAGCCTGAAATGGAATCCAGTCGGCATTAGAATATACCGCACCACTGCTGTCAAGAGCATCAAAGGTGGCAACTCCAATATTTGTTGGTCTGTAAGGAAAATCGCTGTTTATAAATACATCGTGATCTAACCATAAATTTTCATCAGGAAAAATTTTAGATGTAGCGAAATCATCAAAAAAGGGGAGGAGGATAGGATTTACCTCTTCATTAGTATTTAGTCTTAAGTTCTCAATGGTTTTTTTACTTTCTTGTTTAACGGATTCATTAAATTCCAGTCCGCTGAGAACTTCCTGCGCATTTAAGTTGCTAATTATAAGCAATATTAATATAGTAAAAACTAGTCTAATATTCATCGTTCAATTTAATATTTTGATCCTTAAATGTTGAATCAATTTTGAGTGTATCGGTGGTAAATTTCAATAAATATTCATCAAAATCAAAAGACTCATCCGATCGGTACCAAATATCAACTTTTGTTCCCAAATCCACAAGTTTTAAATCCAAAATACTTGGTTTTGTCTTGTATACTCTGGCATGTGCTGTGTCTTCAATATCTGTAAAATACTCTTTTCCAACATTCAATGATGCATAATGTAATGAATTTAAAACAGCCTTAGGTTTCTTTGCAATTAACAAAGGCAGATTAACCTTTACATCCATTCTACCTTTTCCAACTGTTAAGTCGATGGAAGAGCCGGTATTTATTTCAGTTCCCTCTTCAATTATTTCATCATTTATTGTTTGGTCGATTACTGCATTTCTTGCAAAATAATCCACATAATTTAATCTGCCAACTTTAAGTTTATTCATTTCCAGTGTAACTATCGCTTGCCTTAATGATAGATTTCTTAAATTAGGCATAATCGTTTTTTCTGGTTGTTGAGCAACAACAGTTAGGTAAATATGCCTTCCCTGCTTAACTTTTGAGCCTGTTTTTGGATTTTGCATAACAATGGCCCCTTTTACATTATCCTTATCGAAAACAGAATCTATAACCAAAAGTTCAAAATATTCATCGTAGTGGTTTTCAATAAGTTGATCAACGGTTTTTCCGTAGAAATCAGGAACCAGATAAACCTTTCCATGTTGAGTATAATAGTCCAATGCTTTCATCACTCCCAGAAAAATTACAACTATTAAAACTATAATTATCAGGAAGTGGATATAAAATTTCTTACGTCCAAGAAAATAAAAGAAACCCATTGTTTACTAATTTATATATCCTTATTGAACAAGAAAAAGGACATAGATTGATAACTAATTTACTAACTAATTATTGTATTTTAGAAGCCACAAAGTTAAGAATTATTAGGTATTGAATAATTTTAAATTTTGGAATAAAAAATAACTTCTTAGAAGCTTGAAAATTTTAAATTACTTTTGAATTTTTAATACAATTAGTTGAATGAAAATTGATTCTTACGAAAATTTATCAATAAAATGAAGAAAAATATTGCAATAGTTTGTGGAGGATTTAGTGGCGAATATGATGTTTCAATTGAGAGTGCTAAATTAGTACATAAGCATTTGGACGCAGAAAAGTATGAGGCGTATTTAGTTGTTATCGAGCCAAATGACTGGTTTTACAAAACTGCGGATGGAAAAAAAATTAATATTGATATGCAGGATTTTTCTTTGCAGTTGAACACTAAAAAGGTTCTTTTTGATGCTGTTTTCAATGTTATTCATGGTACACCGGGTGAGGATGGAAAATTGCAGTCGTATTTTGATATAATCGGAATTCCTTATACCTCAAGTGGTGTCGACTCGTCTTCACTAACTTTTAATAAGTTTAATTGTAATGCATTTGTAAGTTCATACGGTATAAACAGAGCAAGGTCGATGTCGTATGTGAAAGGCGAGAAAATTGATAATGATGAAATTGTTAAAACTCTGGGTTTGCCTTTATTTATAAAGCCAAACAGAAGCGGGTCAAGCGTAGGAATATCTAAGGTAAAAAGTGTAGATGAAATTGCTGATGCAGTTAAAAAGGCTTTTGAAGCAGATGACAGAGTGTTAATAGAAGAATTTGTGGATGGAAGAGAGATTGCTTGTGGAATTTTACAAAGGGGATCGGAAATAATTGTTTTACCACTAACAGAAATTGTTAGTAAAAATGAGTTTTTCGATTACGAAGCGAAGTATACCAAAGGAATGGCAGATGAAATTTGTCCTGCCCCAAATGTTCCTGAAGAAATTGAACAGGATATAAAAACTTTTTCAGCGTTTTTGTTTCACCAAATGGATTGTAAAGGTTTTGTCAGGTTCGATTATATTTTTACCGATAGCGACCTTTATTTTTTGGAGGTAAATACCATACCTGGAATATCTGAAGCAAGTATATTACCTCAAATGGCTTTGGAATTTGGTTTAAGCTTTAAGGAATTCTTTAATATTGTTTTAGGCAATATTATTAAAAACTAATAATTGCCTTTATTTAGGAAATCAATAAGTTTTGCCATTGCCTTGGCTCTGTGGCTAATTTTATTTTTTTCCTCGGAAGTCATCTGAGCAAATGATTTATTATACCCTTTGGGGAAGAAAACCGGGTCGTAACCAAAGCCTTCGCTACCATGTTTGCTTCTGGAAATTGATCCATAAACAATACCTTCAAAAAGATATTCTTTATTATTAATAATCAATGAAATAACAGTTCTGAACCGGGCTGTTCTGTTCTCTTTTCCTTCAAGTTCTATCAAAAGTTTTTTTATGTTGGCCTCACTATCGCCGTCTTCTCCGGCATAACGCGCTGAATATACTCCCGGTTTGTTGTCAAGTATTTTAACTTCCAGGCCTGTATCGTCGGCAAAAACATCAATATTAAATTTGTTATGAATGGTTCTTGACTTTATGGAAGCATTTTCATTTAAGGTTGTACCACTTTCTTCTATGTCGTCAAAAAATCCAATGTCTTTTAAGCCTAAGACCTCAAATTTTCCTGATAGGATTTCTCTAATCTCCTTTAATTTATGTTGATTGTTAGTTGCGAAAACCAGTCTATTTCTTTTATTTTCAGTAGTTTCAGTCATTTTAATGTTTTATTGAGGAATACTTACTGCAGGATAATTAGATACATCAACCAAAGGAATTGCAGTAAAATATTTTTCATTTAGGGCTTCAATAAATTTATTAGCAACGAGAGCATTTGCCTGAGGTGTTAAATGGATACCATCGAGAGAAAACACATTGCCATAAATAAATTCTGTTGTGAAGTTTACACCATTTGAGTTAACTCCATTTTCAGCCAGATCTTTCATAAAACTATTGAAATCAACCATAGCCAAATTATTTTGAGTCGCTGACTGACTAATAATATTATTGAACGTTTCGGTGGCTGAATTTATCTTTTCAATTTCATCAATTGTAAGAATATAGCCATCACCTATGGGTGAATAAGTCCCCCAACTTCCGCATAAAATTGAATCGTAAGGGATAGTTAATAAAGCCAGTTCATTTTCATTCATTTGACGAAAGCGGTATTGCTGATCAACATCCATTTCGCCGTCGCTGATTACCATAGCATTTTTGCCAGTGGAAAAATTAATTCTATAATCTTTACCCTGATCTTCCATATAATCATTGTAGTTGGTATAATTGGCATTTAATTCATCGGCATCTTGCTGATTATCAATCTCTATTTCATTAAATTTAATAGTTGTGAAAAAAGCGGCAGAAGAAATATCCGGAATATTTGCCAGAACACCTCCTTCGGTTATGCTTGATAAATATGAAACTACAACCTGGTAAGAAGTACGAAAAATATCTGTATTTGTAATACTTGAAAGACCGCCCGAAGTAGCATATCCCAAAACATCGTTATTTCCTATCCAAAGGCTAAAAACAGTAGGATTTACTTTTTGTGCTTCATCCAATAATTTGTCGGTTGAAGAATCTTCGGCAAATCTTCCATAGTATGGATTAACCGAACCCATACCGGGCGTAATCATATGTGAAACTATAATTCCGGGAACACCTAAATTATTAAACGGCCGGTTTGCTGAGATATTAGTCATTAACTCTTGCATTAATTTATTCTGGTCGGGGTTTTCAACAGCCCTTTCCGGTATTAGCTTATTACTTCCATCACACATCGTTTCGTTTGCTAATATGTATTTAGTGTATAATTGCAGCCCTGAACTTTCTATTGAAGGATAAACACCGTCTTCTGTCTCAATAAATGGGGTTTTAAAAATGCCATTTCCACCTGCCTGCGCCATTTGCTGAGAAATTATATTTGCATATGAATACCCTTGCCCCGATTTATACAAAGCGCCATCAGCATATCCGGCAGTAAGCGAATTTCCCATAGCAACATAACTACTTATGTCGATAGCAGGCTCATTAGTATCAGGATCTTTGCTGTCTTTTTTACAGGCAGAAATAGATATTATTAGAATAAGAAGTAGAATTGTTTGTGTAGTTTTCATTTTAAAAATATTTATTTGAAGCAAAAATAACATTTCATTTAACATCATTATTGTACACTCAATTAATTAATTTTGTTTTAAATTTCATAATCGATGAGTTTAAAGAAACAATCAGATCCTTTTGTGCAGGCATGTGAGGATTATATGGGCGGAGACGATAATGCTCAAATAATAATAAATAGTAATAAAGCCGATTCTGAAGAAGTAAGTATATCATATTTTTTCAGATCCTATGACGAGATGCCTGATTTGGAAAAGCATGCATTGTTATTATGCGACGGCAAAGTACTGGATATTGGTGCAGGCACGGGTTCTCATTCACTCATTTTACAGGATTACGGATTGGATGTTACAGCGCTGGAAATAAACCCCGGACTGGTTAATGTAATGAAGCAAAGGGGCGTTAAAAATGCTATTGGAAAAAATATTTATACTTTTTCCGGACAAAAATTTGATACACTTCTGCTATTAATGAATGGTATTGGATTAACAGGTGATTTTGATGGATTGAGGAATTTTTTAAAGCATGTAAAAACTATACTCAATCCCGGCGGCAATATTATTTTAGATTCTTCTGATATCATGTATTTATATGAAGAAGAGGATGGCTCATTTCTAATAGACTTAAGTGATGATTATTATGGAGTTTTAGAATATAATTTTGAATATAAAGGGGCTAAATCTGAAGTGTTTAAGTGGTTATATATCGATTATGAGCAATTGAAGTTTTATGCTGAAGAAAGCGGATTTGATTGTGAATTATTATTGGAAGGTGATCATTATAACTATTTGGCAAAGCTTACATTAATCACTTAGTCAACGGGGTTCCAGTCTATTTCCCCCAACTGGTTTTCTTTTAAAATACTATTTGTTTTAGAAAAGTGTTTATTTCCAAAAAAACCACGACTGGCTGATAAAGGGGAGGGGTGCACACTTGTAAAAACAAAGTGTTTTTGTTCATCTATAAGTTTACGTTTATTAATGGCATAGTTACCCCACAAAAGAAAAACTACTCCTGCTCTTAAATCTGAAATTGTTTTAATAGCTTTATCGGTAAATTTTTCCCAGCCTTTATCGTGATGAGATGCTGCTTCGTTTGCTCTTACAGTTAAAATCGAGTTTAGCAAAAGTACTCCTTGTTTAGACCATTTTTCTAAATTTCCTGTTTTTGCAACTGGAATTCCCAGGTCGTTATTAAGTTCTTTATAAATATTTCTTAATGATGGAGGTAGTGCTATGCCCTGGGGCACTGAAAAGCATAAGCCATGCGCTTGTCCCGGACCATGATAAGGGTCTTGGCCAATGATTACAACTTTTACTGAATATAGTGGACAAAGATTGAAAGCATTAAAAATATTATTCCCCGCCGGATAAATACTATACTTTGCTTTTTCTTCTTTTAGAAAATTCTTTAAATCAATAAAATATTCTTTTTCAAACTCTTCCCGTAAGGCTTCAAGCCAACTTTCTTCTAATTGTGGTTTCACCGATTTTTTTTTGTGTAAACTTAACAATATTCTTCGAAAATGCTTGTTATTTAGATAAAATCTGTTTTTCTTTGTCATACATACTTTAATTGAAAATATTATTTAAGATATTGAAATTTATGAAGAAATTAATAATACTTATCTCCGCAATTGTTGTGCTAATAGCATTTGCTACTTCATGTACATCATCCAGTAAATGTGCAGCTTATGGAGAGACTCACAAGTATCAGAAAGAATCAAAATACTAGGAGTCAGAAATTCTTGCTTTCTTTTGTTGACCTTAGGGTTTTATAATGGTTGTGTATGAAAAGTCGTTTTTACATATTACTTTTCCTTGCAATGCTGTTTTATGGCATTGATGCAACCGCTCAGTTTGATACAGAATATATTGACACAACCGAATTTAAGGTTCTTTATCAGAGAAATAAAACTTATGGAGTTGAATTAAACAACCTGGGTTTAGGAATACAGTATCGCACGGGGAAGCGTATTAGTTATTTTTCCACAAGAATGTGGGAATTTGATTTTTCATATTTAAGATCTTTCAAACAATATAAAATCCAAAAACCTTATCAAGGAGCCCGAAGATACGTTTATGGTAAGAAAAATGATGTGTTTTTTTTAAGAGGTGGCATTATTAAAAAACAACTTTTAAACAGAAAACCATATTGGGGTGGGGTAGAAGTTCGTTTTATGTATGGAGGAGGTATTAGTTTAGGGCTTGCAAAACCATATTATCTCTATGTAATTTATCAGGTGGGAAACACTCAAACATACGAAACAGTTACTAAAATTTACAATGAAGATCCCGCACAACGCGATTGGCTGGATGAGTTCGGTCGTGCTCCATTTTCAAAAGGATTAGGTGAGATAAGTTTACATCCTGGCGTTTATGGTAAAATCGGACTTAGTTTTGAATTTGGCACCGATCCAACAAAAATGAAAGTTGTTGAAGTTGGCCTCTTGGTTGATGCTTTACCTTATGGCGTATCAGTAATGGCTTATAATCCTAATAGTATTGTTTTCCCACAATTATTCTTGAGTTTTAGTTTGGGTAAACGCTTTAATAAATACTAATTTCTCAATAACTTAATTTCTTCCTAATAAGCATATATCTTACACTTTTGTGTTGTTCTGAGTATCAAATCTAAGATAGAACGGTAATGCTTTAAGTTTAGATATTAGTTATTTCTTCTTCTATTAATATAATAATCAAAGTTTTATTAGCAACCTCAATAAAAAAAGGGCGATTAAATAACCGCCCTTCCTTTATTATTAATAATTATCTTTTAATTCTTAAACAATTTCTTATTGACAGAAATATTATCACGTTTTACATTTATCATGTAAATACCTTTTGATAACTCATTATTAAGATTAAGTTTTACAATATTCTTTCCTGCTTTAGCAGTATAATATGAATTGTAAATTTCTTTACCGCTAATGTCAGTAATCACAATTTGATAGTCAGCAACATCGGTACTGTTTACCTCCACACTGAAATTACCATTTGTTGGATTTGGATATATATCAACTGATTTTTCGCTAAACAAATCTTCAATTGCCTCAGGACCTTCAACTTCGAAAGACCAAATCTGACTCCATGAAGAAGTATCTAATCCTGCAACACCTCTAACTTTCCAAAAGTAAATTTCTTTTTCATCAAGAGGTTTAATGCTTTGATAATAAGCGTCTTCGGTAAATCCAATTTCAGGATTTGTGAAGTTATTGTCTTTGTCAATAAATATCTCATAGGCAGCTGCTCCGAGAACTTCTTCCCAAGAAAATCTTACACTTCTTTTAATGTCAGTTTCATTATTTTCAGGAGAAACAAGATTAATATTATCAACTGTAGTGAATGAATATGCTTCTGTCCAATCTGAAATATCATCAGGATGCTCTGCTCTTACTCTCCAGAAATACTCTTCTGAAAAATTAAACCCACTTAATTTAATTGAAGTAGAGTCAACTATATAGTTTAGTGCTGAAGAGAAATCCTCAAATTTTGAAACTTCAATGTAATAGCGTGTAACGCCTTGGTATTCACTCCATTCAAATACAATCTCTAGTTGTTCATCTGAGGAACCATCTGAAGGTGATTCTAACTCAGGATACATATAAGATTCCATCGATTTGGCTCCTGACCAAACAGATGTGTCATTATTATTAATTCCTCTAACTCTATAGTAAAATGATTTACCAAACAGCAAATTTCCAAATTTATAATTTGTTGAATCAGGGTTAACACTTATAATCTTACTCCAAGGACTATTAAATCCTTCACCAGCTTTATTAATAAGAACACCACCTTCACCGGCAGCAATACCATAACCATCTTTCAAGAATACTGTATTTATGTCGTTAGTAGTACCTGAAGCGAGTTGTTGCCAATCAGAACCATTAAATGTCCACATTACACCATCTTTACCAACTGCATATGAAGTAGCGCCATCAAAAGAAATTCCGTAAAGGTCTTTGCTTGATGTTTCGTATTCTACCCATTCGGTTCCATCATAATGGTTAATTCTACCTGATTTTGAGGCTACCCAACCATCTGTTGCTGAATTAAACCAAATTCCATAATGATCTTTTGTTCCTGCCTCATTTCCTGTCCAATTGGTTCCATCATAATTAATAACTATTTTACCTTTTCCACAAGCCCAATAATTATTAGCATCGATTACATCAATAGCAAAATAATCTTCTGTAATATCATTTGAGCCATCGCTTGCAACCTCCGTGGAAAACGTTCCTGCAGTATATTTTACAATTACACCACCATCACCAACTGCATAGCCATTATCTGCATCAGCAAATGCTATACCTCTTAAGTTTTCGGTAGTACCGGCATCCATGCTAGTCCATGTGCTTCCATCGTATGATAAGAATGTACCATTATCACCTACTATATATCCATGACTTGCATCAACAAAGAACACTTCATTTAAAGCTTCACTAACACCGGCATCCATACTAGTCCATTCGGCACCATCATAATGCATCACTAATCCATTGTCGCCCACTAACCACATATCACTTTCACTAAGTAAATATGAACCAAAAATATCCTCGGTAGTTGAAAGTTCAACTTTATTCCATATATATGAAGTGTCGATTTGTATTTGATATCTAAGCAAACCAGTTAATTCCTCCCAGGTAACTTTTGGATTAGCGAAAACCATTGATCCGTTGTTTGGGGTTGCCAGAGTAACTGTGATTGCAGTGGTAAACGACCATTCTTCTGACCAATCAGACATGTCATCACCATCATAGGCTCTAACTCTCCAGTAATATGTTTGACCAAAATAAAGGTCTTCCATTTCTTTTGCAGTTACTTCCGATTTTGGGAAAGTAATTGCATCACTGAAGTCGGACTGTGTTGCTACTTGCAATTCATATAAAACCTCCAGAGTTCCTCCGGTAACCGCATTCCAGTCGAGAATAACATTTGGTGCTAACTCTACTTCTCCATTTTCAGGTAAATTCAAGGAAGGCGCATAAACCCTTACTTGCCCAAAAACAGATACTGTAAAGAGTATCATTATTAGACTTAAAATTGAATATAGATTTCTCATATCTGAATTATTTTCTTTTTTCAAAAATTTAATTTATTGTAATTTTATTGGAATATACTTTTCCATTCTCAACGGTTTTTAGAATGTATGTTCCATTTTTAAGGAAACTTATATCCAGGTTTAAATTATTTTCACCTTTTAAAATCATTCTTTCCGTATGAACAAGTAATTTTCCACTCAAATCATATATTGATAATTGTGCATTTCCGTTAGACTCAGCATTAATGTTGATGTTAATAATATCGCTTGCCGGATTTGGATATACATTCAGGCTAAGATATTTAGAGTTGTTATCTTCAATTTCGTTAATACCAACTGCTGGTTGCCAGAATTTTGAAGTGTAAAATAATCCACGTCCAAAGGATGCTCCATATATCAATCCTTTATTATGAACTCCTTCAAATACTACTTCTTCATCACCTATAGTAACAGTTATTTTCTCTTTTCCTATTAATTGCTGTTTTAACTCAAAAACAGGTACTGGACCCATAGTTGAAAAATCAGTCTCCCAACTTGGGTTTGCTGCAGTAATATTCGATGTGCTAAATATTCCGTTTTCAGTTCCAATAATTACAATTTTATTGTCTTTCATTTCAATAACTGAGGAATATACAGGCATTTTCGGCAAGTTGCCTTGCTTTGATTCGAAAGTTGGAGTTTGAGAAAGTGCATTTGTACTATACATTAAATATTGCTCATTTCCATAATTACCTAAAGTAACAAGTATATTATTTGAATTACTTGGATCAACAGAAATGGATGTAATTATTTGAGATATTTCGTCAGTTGTACCTACTTCATAAATTGGAATTTTTTCCACTGATACTATACAAGAAGGGCTACTAACATCGGCACGATCAAAATTATATGCTAAAGCAAGATTTGATATGCGGAAAAGTTCACCGCTTTGTGTTCCTACGAATACATGGTTGGCATCGCTGGAATATGCAATACATTGTGGGATTCCACCAAAATCAGTAAAATCGCTATTTGCTATTTCCCACCAATCAGGTGTTTTTGCAAAATTATGAAGATCGGTAATCATGTAAATATGATTTGCCGTTGCCAGGAAGAACCTTGATGAAACAGGATCTACAACCCTGATTGAATCACCATTTGATAAGTTAAGAGGCATATCAAAATAGAATGGCTGATCGCTATTTGAACTATGTGCCATAGTGTTTGTTCCTTGGCTGATAGTTTGACCTGTTCTGTTGAAGAATGTAATAGAGTCTCTACTATTTGGATTGTCAAAATTTTCCCATAATGCCATTGGTGTTTTAAAAGCATTAACATTACCTATTCCATCAAGGAATTGGTCATTGGTAGAGTAATTTTCTCCAGCATCGTCAGATCTTCTTACATCGCCGAAAGTAGTACTGGCAACAATTACATTTTTATTTATTAGAGAAATTACGGCAGGACCTCCGTCATCTCCATCCTGGAATGCCAATCCTGTTCCCATTATTTCTTTGCCTTGTTTAGCCGTGTTGCCTGAGCCAGTTATTAAAATGGATCCATTTCCCTGTGCTCCGCCAATTACGTAATTAGGGTCTCCTGAATAACCAACAGAATAGAACTGAGTTGTAATATAATCTCTATTTCCAGTAGTATAATTGTACTGTCCTCCACTTAACTTCCCAATGTATACTCCACCATCAGTTCCAATAAGTATATTATTTGATGTAGTTCCACTAAAATCAAGTGCATGAATGTTTATATGTAAATAATCATCAGATAAATTAAAGAATCCTTGTGAGATCGCTTCCCAGGCAAAAAATCCTCCTTGATCTGTAGATTCACCTAACCAAAGGCTATTTCCACCAACAAGTATTTTATTTGGATTATTGGGATAAACTTTTATCAGGTTATTATATACACCCTGGCCACCTAAAACATTAAGTGATTCAGAGCCCGGCATAACAATTTCCCAGGTTTCCCCTTTGTTTTCTGAACGATATACATTATATATTTCTTCAAACTGATTTACAACACTGGCATAAATAATGTTTTCATCTGATGGTGCAATGTCAAACTCTATTCTTTTCACATTTGTTACTGGTAGCATACCTGTTGAATCGTCATATGATCTTAAAAGAAAATTATCAGGATTTCCATCATAAGAAACATAAGCCATATTATTAACAGAAGCAATTACTAGGCTGGTTGTAGCAGCATGAACATCTGTCGAATTAGAAATCAGTTCATTTCCTTCAGTGTCTTTGGCTGTAGCCCAACTGCTTCCTCCGTCATTTGAATACTTTAGACCATTATTGGTTGAAACATAGAGAACAGAATTTGCTTCATCAAACGCTACTTCATTTATGTAGGCAAAATCAGCATCTTCATTATTCAAAGCTGGTTTGGTTGAACTAATAAGAGTGTAGTTTTCTCCATCAGTTGATTTATAAAGTCCTTTCCCCATAAACCCCGATGAATATCCCATTTGGCCAATGCCGGAATGCTTTTGTGACGCGAAACTCTCTCCGGTTCCAACATAAATATCACCACCTTTGGTTTGGATCATACAACTAACATTTAAGTTGGAGGAATTTGTATTAATTTTAGACCAAGTGGTACCCATATTGGTAGTTTTCCACAATCCGCCTCCAACAGCACCTGCAATTGCTGTTCTTCCTTCACTATCTCTGTTGTCAAAAACAATTGCTCTTGTTCGTCCACCAAAGTTATCAGGACCTAATTCTTTCCATTCAAGGTCAAAGCCTGATCTATTAATTTCCATTTCTGATAACTGCTTTTGAACTTCAATCAAGTCCTTGGGATTTATCAATCCAGTATTTTGATTGTTTCTTAACAGTTCTAAATATTCTGCCGATTGCTTGTTTCCATAAGAAAGTGCATCATTTGGGTTAGACCTTTCGACATACTTCTTGCTTTGCATTATATTTGAAGAACTCAATAATAGTCCTCCTAACATAGTGAAAATCAAAAACAAACTTAAAGGTAAAAATCTTCGCTTCATATCATTTTACTTTAATGTGCTATAATGTTAGATTTGGTAAAAA